>WLND01000008.1 GCA_009726075.1 Actinomycetota bacterium | reverse complement strand
TCGCATGTTGGTGCACCCGTGCGAGCCGTTCCAGCGACCCAGGCGCCCCAGGGCCCATGGGGCTGAGTGCATGAACTCACCGGTCGGGGTGAGCCGCGTGTTCCAGGGAATGTCCTTGAGCTCGTAGGGCTTCTCCACCGTGGGGTCGAGGTTCAGCGCAACGCTCGTGTAGGTGTGCTTCGGCTCCTTCTGAGTCGAGACGACCTTGACGCCGTTACGCGTCTCCCAGTCCTTCTGGCCCAGTGAGATCGGGAAGGTCTTGACCTTCACCCCATTCACGAACACCCTCATCTGGTGGGTCGAGCCATCGACCTTCGCGACGAGCGAGCGCGCAGTCCGAAAGACGTAGTTGGTCTTCAGGCTCTTCGCGCCCACGACGGTGGTGCCTCCCGACTTGCCCATGACGACACGTCCGAGATTCGACGTAATGGTGATCACCGATGCTCCGGGCCAGTACTTGTAGGGCCTGAAGATCACGTTGCGGTCATCCATCCATCCCCAGGAGCCGCGGACCGCCCTGGTGACCCCGGTTGCATCTGCGGTTGACGTGACGACCAGGTGCCGCTCGACCGCTGCCTTGTCGGGAATGTCTCGCGAGAAGTGGAGCTTGGGCAGGGCGCCGACGCCCAGTCGCGTTGTCGCCCCGTCAACGCCCAGGCTGTTGCTCGCCGCATTGAAGGTCGCGCTCACCCGAACATTGGGCTTCGGAAGGGTCGCCGGCTTGTCCGGATCCGCGCCCGACGGCAGCGAGGGCGTTCCGGTCATCGGGATGCTCACCAGGCCGGGGCCGAGGGCGTTCCGGGCACGCAGGACGACCGAGTAGGGCCTGCCATTGACCAGGTTCAGCAGAGGGCACACGCCACTTGCGAGATCGCCCGAGCACGGAAACCACACGACACCTCCGTCAAGGGAGACGTCATAGGCGACGACCGGCGACCCGCCGTCCGTGAACGGCGCGTTGTACTTGACGGAGAGTTGCCCGCTGGCCGCGCCACCCACGACGCTCGTGATCACCGGGGCATCAGGCACCGTTGCAGCGGCCGCTGCAGGCGGGGCGAGGATGACCGTGGCGCCGAGCAGGCTGGCCACGACAAGGGCCGCGCCACGAATGAGGGCAGGGGTGCGAACACCAGGGGCAAAAGACACCTCGTTACTGTACGTCGCAACCCCCCTGTGGATAAAATCCGACCCTGTCCACCGAGACAGCTACCCTCTGGTCATGTCCCCAATCGGCCAGACACTCGCTGTCGATCACCTCTCCAAGCGCTTCGGCAAGGTAGACGCCGTCCGCGATCTGACATTCACGGTCGCACCCGGCCGCGTCACCGGCTTCCTCGGGCCAAATGGCTCCGGGAAAACCACGACCCTGCGCTGCATTCTGGGCCTCGTGGCTCCCTCTGCCGGCACGGCTCACGTCGCAGGCGTGGCCTATCGCGACCTCGAACGGCCCGGGCACGTCGTCGGGGCCGCCCTTGAGGCCAGCGGTTTTCACCCCGGGCGCACCGCCCGCAACCACCTCCTCGTCATCGGCGATGCCCTGGGCATGCCCCGCGGCCGAGCCGACGATGTGCTCGAACTCGTCGGCCTGAGCGACGCGGCGCGGCGCAAGGCGGGCGGTTTCTCGCTCGGCATGCGCCAGCGGCTCTCGCTCGCAGCAGCGCTCATGGGCGATCCCGGCGTCCTCATCCTGGACGAGCCTGCCAACGGACTCGACCCCGAGGGCATCGCCTGGCTACGCGGGTTCCTGCGTGGCCTCGCGCTCGAAGGGCGCACCGTCCTCGTCTCAAGCCACGTGCTCTCCGAGGTTCAGCAGACCGTCGACGACGTGGTGATCATCAGCCGAGGCCAGCTCGTCGAGTCGGGTCCCCTGGCCTCGCTCGCCGGAACCGGTGCGATGCGCGTTCGCGTCCGCACCCCCAACCGCGAGGCGCTCGTCACCGCCCTCGCTGGTGTGGGCGACGCGAATACATCCCTCGAGCTCATCAGCAGCGACGAACTCATCGTGACCGGCCTCGATTCGGCCACCGTCGGCCATGCCGCACACGGGGCCGGCGTCGAACTCCACGAGCTCACCCAGCCCGTCAACGACCTCGAATCCCTCTTCCTCGAACTCACCGCAACCGGCAACCCAGGAGGGGCCGCATGATGCACCTGCTCAGAGCCGAGCTCCGCAAGGTCACCACGACCAAGGTGCTCTTCTTCCTCGTCCTCGCAGTCATCGCCTTCACGGCGCTCAATGTGTTCCTGCTGGTGTACCTCACCCCGAGCGCCATGGGGCAGGTCGACAGCGGGCAACTGCTCATGAACTCCGAGTACATCGGCAACATCATCGGCGCGGCCGGATCGTCGTCGATCTTCGTCCTGATCCTCGGCATCGTCGGGATGACCGGCGAGTACCGCCACATGACCATCACCTCCACGCTGCTCGTCACTCCGCGGCGCTCGCGCATCCTGCTCGCCAAGGGGGGCCTATACATCGCCCTAGGCGCGGTTATCGGCGCCATCGCGTTCGCCACCGCGTACGTTCTGGCTCTCGCGACGCTGGCGGGCAAGCAGCATGCACCGATAGACGGCACGATCGCCGCGCAGATCTTCGGCGGAGTCGTCCTCGGATTCGCGATCTACGCCTTCGTGGGGGTTGCCGTCGGTGCCCTCATCCGCAATCAGGTGGCCGCCGTGGTCGGAGCCCTCATCTGGGTCCTCGTTCTCGAGGCGCTGCTCACCGTGTTCGTCGACTGGATCGGCAAGTGGCTTCCCGGCGGCGCCCTCGATGCCGTACTGCAAGCGACGAACGTCTCCGGCCGGGGCGGCACCGAGATCCTCTCGGTCTGGGCGGGCGCTGCGGTCCTCATCGGCTACGCGGTTCTGTTCGGTGCACTCGCCTCGGCCACCACCATGCGCCGCGACATCACCTGAGCGCCCCGAGGGCTACCAGTCGATGACCATGCGGTCCTCCCAGAGCAGACCGGTGGGCACGGAGGTACCGTCCGGCCGCAGGGCCTCACGGGATGCCAGCCACACGATCGTCTCGGCCCCCTGGTCCGCCGACCTCGGCGCCTGCGGCCCGCCCATGTCGGTTCGGCAATGGTTCGGGCACATCGCATCGACGAGCACCCCTCGCCGACCGAACTGCATCTCGGCGGCGAGGTTCTTGGTGAGCGCGTTCACCGCTGCCTTGCTCACCCGGTAGGGCGCGAGGCCGCCCGAAGTGCCCGGGCCGCTGAAACGCCCAAGGCAGGCACTCACCGTGATGATGCGGCCACTGCGTCGTTCGGCCATGCCCGGCCCAAACACGCTGACAGCGTTGAAGACCCCGTCAAGATTCACGCTCATGACCCGGTGCCATTCAGTGTCGGTCGTACGCAGGGTCTTCGAGGCTCGCTCGCTCATGACCCCCGCGGCCGCAACGAGAATGTCCGGCTCGCCAAGGGGTCCGAGGCCCTCAGCCAGGCTCGCGACCGCGCGATGGCTCGCGATATCGCACGCAACGCCCACGGCATCAATGCCCTCGTCCTGGAGGAGCTTGGCCGCATCGGCTGCCCTGTGGGGATCCTGGCCAATAAGCACCACGGTGGCACCGAGCAGGCCCATGGCTCGGGCCGCCGCGAAGCCGATGCCCCGCGACCCTCCGGTGATGACTGCGGTCTTTCCGTCCATGACGCTCGTCACAGGCCCTCCCTTTCCGTCCGGCCCCACCTTGGCGGCTGCAGTACTCTTCAGCAAGCGCAGGAGCGCACACGCGAGCAACGACAAAGGCGTGCCCACGCGCGCGAGAGGACCGACATGGCGACCGAGCCCACCGACGGACGCATGGCCGGCTTCGGAGCCAATGAGGGCCTTGTCGACGAGATCTACGAGCAGTACCTCAAGGACCGCACGAGCGTCGATCCAGCCTGGTGGGAGTTCTTCGACGGCTACGCCCCGGCAGATCATTCGCCTGCTGCCGCGGCTCACGCCGAGGCAGTCGCCCAGCAGGCCTCGCCGACCACGAGCACGCCACCGGCGCCCCCCATCGCCGCTCCGGCAACCCCAGCGCAGCCCTCCGGCGACGTCACCGTCCTGAAGGGTGCCGCGGCGCGCGTCGTGACGAACATGGAGGCGAGCCTCGCGGTCCCGACCGCCACGAGCGTCCGGGCCCTTCCCGCCAAGCTGCTCATCGACAACCGCGTCGTCATCAACAATCACCTGGCACGCAGTCGCGGCGGGAAGGTCTCGTTCACCCACCTCATCGGCTACGCCGTGGTGCGGGCAGCAGCAGACATTCCCGCGATGAACGCCTCGCTCATCTCCGTGGGCGGCAAGCCGGCAATCTCGCTGAACCCCGACGTGAACCTCGGCCTGGCCATCGACCTTGCCAAGCCCGACGGCAGCCGGCAGTTGCTCGTGCCGAATATCAAGGGCGCGCAGGCCATGGACTTCGCGCTGTTCTGGGCCACCTACGACGACCTCGTTCGCAAGGCTCGCTCGGGCAAGCTCACGGTCGCGGACTTCGCCGGCACCACCATCTCGCTCACGAATCCGGGCACCATCGGCACCAACCACTCGGTGCCGCGGCTCATGGACGGACAGGGCTGCATCGTCGGCGTCGGCTCCATGGACTACCCCGCCGAGTGGGAGGGAGCGTCATCCGAGGCAATCGCGCGCAACGCCGTCTCCAAGATCCTCACCCTTACCTCTACCTACGACCACCGCATCATCCAAGGCGCTCAGTCGGGCGAGTTCCTTCGCCGCATCCACGAGCTGCTCCTCGGTGGCGACGACTTCTACGGCGAGATCTTCCGGTCGCTGCGCATTCCCTACGAGCCGATCCGCTGGGCCAGGGATATCTCGTCGAGCCACGAGACCGACCTCGACAAGACCGTGCGCGTGCAGGAGATCATCCACGCCTACCGGGTGCGCGGTCACCTCATGGCCGACACGGATCCGCTCGAATACCACCAGCGCATGCACCCCGATCTCGACGTGCTGCAGCACAGCCTCACCCTGTGGGACCTCGACCGCGAGTTCGCGACCGGCGGCTTCGGCGGACGCCCCCTGATGAAACTCCGCGAGATCCTCGGCGTGCTGCGCGACTCCTACACGCGCACCGTCGGCGTCGAGTACATGCACATCCAGGATCCCGACCAGCGACGGTGGATCCAGGACCGCGTCGAACTGCCGCACGCGAAGCCAGCGCGCGAGGAGCAGCTGCGAATCCTGCACAAGCTCAATGAGGCCGAGGCCCTCGAGTCGTTCCTCCAGACCAAGTACGTGGGTCAGAAGCGCTTCTCGCTCGAGGGCGGCGAGTCGCTCATCCCGCTGCTCGACGCGATTCTCGCGGCCGCCGCCCACGACGACATACTTGAGGTCGCCATCGGCATGCCCCATCGCGGACGCCTGAACGTCCTGACCAACATCGCAGGCAAGTCGTACGCCCAGGTATTCCGGGAGTTCGAAGGCCACTACGGCGAGGAGTCGGTGCAGGGCTCGGGCGACGTCAAGTACCACCTCGGGACCACCGGAGTCTTCACCGCTCCCGACGGCGCGACGACCGCGGTGTACCTCGCAGCCAACCCATCGCACCTCGAGGCGGTCAACCCCGTGCTCGAGGGGGTCGTTCGTGCGAAGCAGGACCTGCTCCCCCGCGACCGCCCCTTCGACATCCTCCCCGTCCTCATGCATGGCGACGCCGCATTCGCCGGTCAGGGGGTGGTCGCCGAGACCCTGCAGATGTCGCAGATCCAGGGCTACCGCACCGGCGGCACCGTCCACATCGTGGTGAACAACCAGGTCGGCTTCACGACAAGCCCGAAGTACAGCCGCTCGTCGGTCTACTGCACCGACGTTGCCCGGGCAGTGCAGGCTCCGATCTTCCACGTGAACGGCGATGATCCGGAGGCGGTGGTGCGCGTTGCCCAGCTCGCCTTCGAATTCCGGCAGGCCTTCGCCAAGGACGTCGTGATCGACCTCGTCTGCTTCCGCAAGCGCGGTCACAATGAGGCCGACGACCCGTCGCTGACCCAGCCCCTGATGTACTCGATCATCGACGCCAAGCGCTCGGTCCGAAAGCACTACACCGAGGCCCTCATCGGGCGAGGCGACATCACCGTGGAGGAGGCGGAAGGCGCGCTCAAGCACTTCCAGGAGCAGCTTGAGCGCATCTTCCAGGAGACCCGCTCCGAGACCGACGACTCGCACTTCTCGCCAGCGTCGCAGGACATCATCACGACCGGCCAGCGCGAGCTGACCCTGCAGGGCCCCGCCGGCGAGGTCGACACGGCCATCAGCCTGGAGCAGATCGACACGGTCATCAGCTCGCAGCTCACCATGCCCGAGGACTTCACGATCCACCCGCGCCTAGCGCCGCAGTTGCAGCGCCGCGCCCAGATGGTCGCCGACGACGCCATCGACTGGGGCATGGGCGAGGCCCTCGCCGTCGGCTCGCTGCTGCTCGACGGGAAGGTGGTGCGCCTGGCCGGCCAGGATTCCCGTCGGGGCACGTTCGGTCACCGTCACATGGTCATCGTCGACAAGGAGACCGGCTGGCAGTACAAGCCGCTCAAGCAGTGCTACCGCGGCGACGCCAAGCTCTATGTCTACGACTCGCTGCTCAGCGAGTACGCCGCGATGGGCTTCGAGTACGGGTACTCGGTGGCTCGTCCCGATGCCCTCGTCATGTGGGAGGCGCAATTCGGCGACTTCGCCGATGGTGCCCAGACGATCATCGACGAGTTCATCTCGTCCGGCGAGCAGAAGTGGGGGCAGCGTTCAGCGGTCACGCTGCTGCTCCCGCACGGCTACGAGGGCCAGGGACCAGATCATTCGTCCGCCCGGATCGAGCGGTTCCTGCAGCTGTGCGCCCAGGACAACATGACCGTGGCCATGCCGTCGTCGCCGGCCTCGTTCTTCCACCTGCTGCGCTGGCAGGTGCTGGGCCCCCTGACCCGTCCGCTCGTCATCTTCACCCCGAAGTCGCTGCTGCGTGCCAAGTTCGCGGTCTCCAAGAAGCAGGACTTCACCACGGGGCACTTCCAGCCGATGCTCCCCGACCCCGTCGTCGATCCAGCAACGGTCAAGACAGTGCTGCTGTGCAGCGGCAAGGTCTACTACGACCTCCTCGCCCACCGAGATGCGAACAACCGCCACGATGTCGCGGTGATCCGCATCGAACGGCTCTATCCCCTGCCGTATCGCACGCTTCCTGTCGAGCTCGAGAAGATGCCCGACGCAGAAATCCGATGGGTGCAGGAGGAGCCGGCGAACCAGGGGCCCTGGTCGTTCATCGCCATGAACCTGCCGGAGGTCATCGCCCGCCCGATCACCGGCATCAGCCGACCTGCCTCGTCCTCGCCTGCCGTGGGCGCCCATCACCGTCACGATGCCGAGCAGCAGGCGATCATCGACCAGGCCTTCGCCGTCCGCGACTAGATCGGAACACCAGCATGTACTTCACCGATCGAGGCATCGAAGAACTGCAGAAGCGCAGGGGCCACGAGGAGATGAGCATCGACCTGCTCGCTGAGCGCATGCGCGAGTTCGTCGATCTCAACCCGGATTTCGAGATCCCGGTTGAGCGGCTGGCAACCTGGCTGGCGCGGCTGGATGACGAGACGGACGACGACTAGACCGACGGCAGCGAGACCGACGGCAGCAGGCCCAACGAACCTGACCGACGTGCTCACGGTCCCACGTTGGCCTTGGGCTCAACCGATGGTGAGGACGATCTTTCCGTGGATCTCGCCCGAATCCATCGCCGCGAATGCCTCGGCCGCTCGGTCCATGGGAAGCTCTCGGTCGATGATCGGACGTACCCCCGTACGAACGAGGAGACCGACGAGCTCGCGAAGCTCATCGGCGGTACCCATGGTGGATCCGACGACCCGAAGCTGCAGGAAGAAGACCCGGTTGAGGTCGGCCGGCGGATTGGCGCCCGATGTCGCACCCGAGATGACGATCGTGCCCCCGGGGCGCAGGGATTTCAGCGAGTGATCCCAGGTGGCCTCGCCGACGGTCTCCATGACCGCGTCGACCTTGCCCGGAAGCCGTGCGCCCGACTCGAAGGCAGCGTCCGCGCCGATCGAGAGCGCCCAATCGCGCTTCTCCTGGGTCCGGGAGGTGACCCACACCTTCCGGCCAAGCGCCTTGCCGAGCACGATCAGTGCCGTGGCAACGCCGCCGGCAGCACCCTGGACGAGGATCGTGTCGCCCGCTGACGTCTCCGACTTGGTCTGGATCATCCGGTATGCCGTCAGGTACGCGACCGGCAGGCACGCGGCCTCGGCCCAGGTGAGCTCGGCCGGCTTGTCGATGAGGTTGCGCGCAGGCACGCGCACCCGCTCAGCAAACGTGCCGGGGTACATCTCGCTGAGCAGCGACCGCTTGGGGTCGAGCGTCTCGTCGCCCTGTCCGACCGCGGTGCTGCCCACGACACCATGAACGATGACCTCGCGGCCGTCAACGGTGACCCCCTGCTGCGTCCGCACCGAGGATCATCGGCACTCGGTCGGCCGGGAGGGCCTGGCCCTTGAGCGACCACAGGTCGTGGTGATTCAGGCTGGCGGCCTTGACCTGAACGGTCACCCAGTCCTCAGGCGTCACGGACTCAGCGATCTCACCGACGACCAGGCACGAAAGCGGATCCTCGCGGCTGACGGACTTGGCGTATACGGCAAACATGGTGGGACTGTACTCACCGAGCGCGGCTCCCGCACGTTGCTACTGTTCCGGGCATGCGATCACTGGCAAGCGACAACTATGCAGGCGCCCACCCGGCAGTCATGGCGGCGATCGCGGAGGCAAATACCGACCATGCGCCTGCGTATGGTGGCGACTCGACGACCGCCAGGGCGATCGAACTGTTCCGCGAGCATCTCGGGGATCAGGCAGAGGTGTTCTTCACGTTCAACGGCACCGGCTCGAATGTCATCGGACTGCAGTCGCTCATGCGCTCATGGGAGGCTGTTATTTGCGCCTCGAGCGCCCACATCAACGTCGACGAGGCCGGGGCCCCCGAGAAGCTGCTCGGCTCCAAGATCATCAACCTCGATACCCCCGACGGCAAGCTCACCCCGGAACTCATCGAGTCGGTGCAGTGGCGCGCGGGCGACGTCCACCAGAGCCAGCCAAAGGTGGTCCTCATCACCCAATCGACCGAATCGGGGACCTGCTACTCCCCCGGCGAGGTGCGCGCCATCGCCGACATCGCCCATGCCCGCGGGCTTTTTCTCTATATGGACGGGGCACGCATCTCGAATGCGGCTGCGGGCCTCGGCGTCGACCTGCGCACCATCACCACCGATGCCGGCGTCGATGCGATGTCATTCGGCGGCACGAAGAACGGCACGATCCTGGCCGAGGCCGTCGTGCTGCTGAATCCGAATCTCGGGGTCGCACACGATCTCGGCTACATCCGCAAGCAGTACATGCAACTGTCGAGCAAGATGCGCTTCAGCGCCGCGCAGTTCATCGCCCTGCTCACCGACGACCTCTGGCGCACCAACGCCGCACATGCCAATGCCATGGCACAGCGACTCGCGGCGTCCGTCCGAGACATCCCGGGCCTGTCCATCGAGCGTCCGGTCGAGGCCAACGGAGTCTTCGCGACGCTCCCGGCGGCGGCCATCCCGGTCCTTCAGGAGCACACGCCGTTCTACGTCTGGGACGAGGCAACGAGCGAGGTGCGCTGGCTGTGCTCGTGGGACACCACCGAGCACGACATCGACTCGTTCGCCGCCGCCGTCAGGTCGACCCTCGGCGGTATCTGAGAAGAAGTGCACCGATCGCAAGGCCCGGGTCGACCAGGCCGAAGCGTCGGCTGTCGTCGCTCGACGCTGGATTGTCGCCTTCGACCCAGAATCCGCCGGGCTCCCGCCGCATGATGCGCTTTACGATGAGAAGGTCGGGGCGCATCGGATGATGAAGCAGCGCGACGTCGCCGGGGCGAAGCCGGCCGAAGGTTCGTACGAGCCACCAATCCCCTGATCGAAGGGTCGGCTCCATCGAGGGCCCCGCAATGCACACCGACGTCAGCCCGAGCATGAGCACGCCTTCCGTGATTGCCGAAGCCTTCCCTGCCGCGTCATATCCTGCCCCGTGCCCCTGCGCCCATCCGCCGCTAGGCTCCGTGAATGAGCAGCTCGTCGCTGCTGAAGACCACCGAAAGGATCCACATGCTGAACCGTTTCCTCGCCCCGACCCGCACCGCCTACGCGCACTGCGACCTCCCGTGCGGCATCTACGACCCGGCACAGGCCCGCCTCGAGGCCGAGTCCGTCAAGGCATGCATGGTCAAGTACCACGCCTCCGACGATGCCGAGTTCAAGGCTCGCGCCATCACGATCAAGGAAGACCGCTCGCACATGGTCAAGGAGCACCTGTGGGTGCTGTGGACCGACTACTTCAAGGCCCCTCACTTCGAGAAGTACCCGCAGCTCAACGAGTTGTTCAACCAGGCGACCAAGCTCGCCGGTGCCGGTGGCACGAAGGGCACCTGCGACGTCGCAGTCGCCGATGACCTCCTCGCCAAGATCGACGAGATTGCCGTCATCTTCTGGGAGACCAAGGCCGTCTGATCTCGGCCCCGTAACCCCCTCACGATCCCGTGTGCCGGACGCTCTACGCGTTCCGGACCACGGGATCGTCGGTTACGC
Organism: Actinomycetota bacterium; assembly: GCA_009726075.1. GTDB lineage: Bacteria > Actinomycetota > Actinomycetes > S36-B12 > S36-B12 > WLND01. Next base: position 3,140 of record WLND01000008.1, on the reverse strand, counting down.
TGCCGACGGTGAGCATCCCCCGTCCCCGTCCGGCCATTCGATGACGAGCGGCCCGGTGGCCTGCCCCCCGTCAGCACGCCACCCGATCAGGCGAGCGGCGCCTGCGGACGTCCCCGAGATCCTCGCAATGGTTCGCGAGCTCGCCGACTTCGAGCGGCTCGTCGACGAGGCAATCGCCACCCCCAGGCAATTCCACGATGCCCTGTTCGGGCCGGCGCCCGCGGTGTACGCCTTCGTGGTCGATGATGACCCGGCGGCCGGCACGCTGGCCGGCTTCGCCCTCTACTTTCTGAATTTCTCGACCTGGCTCGGCGTTCACGGCATCTACCTCGAAGACCTCTACGTCCGCCCCCAGTTCCGTGGATCCGGCCTCGGCAAGCGGCTGCTTGCCGCCTTGGCGGCCGAGTGCGTCGACAAGGGCTACGGCCGCCTGGAATGGTGGGTCCTCGACTGGAACACCGATGCACTCGACTTCTATCGATCGCAGGGCGCCGTTCCGATGGACGAATGGACAGTTCAGCGCCTCACCGGTGCGGCGCTGGCCAACCTCGCCGGACAGGCCCAGGAGGAAGCGTGACCCCGCCGATCACCCTCAGCTTCCCCGCGCACTCCGCACACGTGTCCCTCGCCCGTCACGTCGCGGCCGCCCTCGCGGCCCGCATGGAGTTCACCATCGATCAGGTCGAGGATGTCCGGCTGGCCATCGACGAGGCCTGCTCGCACCTCATCACGGGCGGCGACGAGGTTGTCACATGCTTATTCATGGTGGACGGAAACGGGCTCACGATGATCGTGACGTCGGATGCCGCCCACTCGCCGCTGCCGGATCCGAATGGGTTCGGCTGGATCGTGATGCGCGCCCTCGTCGACGAGGTCACGGCCGCAGACGACCACGGCCGGGTCACCATCACCCTGCGCATTCGCGGCCTGGAGCCAGCCGGGGCATGACCGGGGTCGGGGGATCATCTCGGTGGACGGACGAGCATCGGGCCCAGGAACGGGCACTGTTCATCCAGCTTGCCCAGTTGCGGACATCGAACGACGACCCTGGCGGTTCGGCATGCGATGCCGATGAACTCCGCGCAGTTCGCGATGCGCTCATCACCATGCACCTCGGGCTCGTCCACTACCTCGCGAAACGCCACAGCCCCAACGGTGGCCCCGCAGACGACCTCGTTCAGGCCGGCACGCTCGGGCTCATTGCTGCGGTCGACGGCTTCGATGTCGGGCGGGGCACCGAGTTCAGCACGTACGCGGCCAAGCACATCGAGGGTGCCATGCGAGCGTTCTTTCGCACTGATTCTTGGGCCCTGTACGCACCTCGGCGCGTGCGCGACCTCAATGCGGCGATCAACCGCGCCCGCGGTGAGCTCTCGGCCTCCCTCGGTCGGCCGCCGACGGTCACCGAGCTGAGCCTCCACCTCGACGTCTCCCCTGAGGAGATCATCGAGTCGCTCGAAGCCGTCCTCGCGCGCACTGCGTCGTCCATCGATACCCCGATCGACGCCGATGGGAGGACCCTCGCCGACACCGTGGGCTTCACCGACACCTCGTTTGAGGCGGTCGAGAATCGCGAGGCGGCCGCGTCTTTCCTGTCCATGCTCGACGACCGTGAACGCCGCATCGTCATGGCGCACTTCCTTGAAGGCCGCAGCCAGCAGGCGATCAGCGAGGATCTCGGCATCTCGCAGGTGCATGTCTCGCGCCTCCTGCGCGCGTCCGTCGAGCAGATGCGGCGGGGCCAGGACGGATGGGATGGACGAATCGCGCCTCCCTAGCCGTCCATTCGCTCATCTGACCCACAATCTGGCTCAAACGACCGGATCAAACGACCGGCCCCAGCGACTGGGGATTTGAGCCACTATCCGGCTCAAACGACCGGGGGGTCGGTGAAGGATTTGGTGACCGTCGGGCTGAACACGAGCACGATCCCGGCCAGCGCACCAACGACCATTGCGATGCCGACCACGCGCACCACGCCCCCTGCCGCCGAGGCCAGCGGCACTCCGATCACCAGGGCGATGAGCTGGGCCAGCAGGAACGGGGCGCGAGGCCACCGGCGCGTTCGCCACCAGCCCAGGCCGATGAAGACCAGGCCGGCGCCGAAGACTGCGAGGATCACGATCTGCCCGACGAGCGCCGGGCCATTCGACACGTCCGCCGGCCCGGTCGCCCCGACGCGCACGGCCTCAACTGCGTCGAACGCCGCGTATCCGGCCAGCGCCAGTCCCTCGATCGCAGCGATCGCGGCCAGGACGACGAAGATGGCAGGGGGTGGCGGCGAGATCCGATTCACGGACGTCACGATACGGCTCACCATCCGAGACCGGCACCCGCTGGGTCCGCGGCTAGGGTGATTGCGTGCGCGGACTCCTGCTGGTCAACCCCCGGGCCACGACAACCTCGCCGCGGGTCACCGACGTGCTCGTCCACGCCCTGTCCGACCAGCTCGACCTTGATGTCACGTTCACCACGCACAAGGGCCACGGCATAGCCCTGGGCCAGCGTGCGCGGCAGGAGGGCCTGGACATCGTCGTCACCCTCGGTGGCGACGGCCTCATCCACGAGGTCGTCAACGGCATCCTGAGCGACGGAGTCGCGCCCGGACTCCCTCGGCTCGCGACCGTTCCCGGCGGCAGCGGCAATGTCTTCGCCCGGGCCCTGGGCCTGCCTGCTGATCCGGTCGAGGCAACCGGCCAGCTCCTCGACGCCATTCGCGCCGGTCGCACGCGACGTATCGGCCTCGGGCGTGCCGGCGAGCGCTGGTTCATCGTCAACGCCGGAGTGGGCCTCGACGCCGAGGTCATCGAGGCGATGGAGCGCCAGCGCACGGCCGGGCACACAGCCACGCCGGTTCGGTACCTCGGCACGGTCCTGCGGCAGCTGTTCTGGGGCACCGATCGCCGGCACCCCAGGCTCACCGTCGAGAAGGCTGGCTCCGAGCCGATTCAGGAGGTGTTCCAAGTGATCGTCCAGAACACGAGCCCGTGGACCTACTTCGGCACCTGGCCCATCGAGCCCTGCCCGAACGCCTCCTTTGACACCGGGCTCGATCTGTTCGTGCTGCGGAGTCTCGGCACCCCGAACACCCTGCGGGCTGCGAGCCGGATGATCCTTCATGCCAAGGGCGGCTCGACGAG
>WLND01000079.1 GCA_009726075.1 Actinomycetota bacterium | reverse complement strand
GACCGGGGCCTTGTGATCACGGGATCATCTGGATGGCTCGGACGCCGAAGTCGGATCCACCACCAGCGCTGCCGCTGACCAGACCACGGCCGACCGATCCGTGGATGCAGGAACGCTTGGCGCCCTGCCCGCAGACCGTGGCGTTCCATCCGCCCGCGGGCGCTGCTCCACCGGTGTTGTTCTTCAACCGGTAGCCCCTCAAAGTGAAGCTCTTGAACCCGATCACGGTGAATTCGTACTGACCCTGACCGGTCTGGGTGTGAGCTCCCACCACTGGAAGGAGGATGGGCACACCAGCCGAGATCACTTCATCGAGTGTCTGCGAGATGTCCTTGCCGCACAGTTGGGTCAGCGAGGTCTCTACCGAGATGGTCATCGTCGGAGAGATCGCCTGCGTTCCCACACAGGTCTTGGTTTGGTCCGGGAGGCTGCCGAAGGCGAACCCCTTCGACACCGGGTTGTACGTGACCCCGTCGACCGTGCACGAGGTGTCCGGGTTGTTCGGGTCGAAGTCCTCGATGACCTTGTCTCCCTCATCGAGCAGCGGAGTGCACGCCGGGAGCAGGAACGGGTACTTGATCCCCGCCGACGCGGCAGGGCCCCACTTCACCTGCGAGCAGGCACCAACGCTGACCCGATCTCCCACGCCATTGCTGAGAACTCCGGCGAAGATGGGCAGGAAGTAGCCATCCCCCTTTGCGCTTTCCGTCTGGGTCCGCACTCGCACGTAGTTCCCGGTGACCGCCGTCTGGCAGTTGCTCCAGGACGGACTGCTGCCGAGGGACGGGCAGGTATTGAGCGGCGCCGACCCGCAGATTTCGGCGATCGATGTGCGGCCATCGTCCGAGGCATTGCTGTTTGCGAAGGTCGCGGCGGCGGCTCGTGCTGCGGCCTGCGATGCACATTCGGTGCGCTTGAGCGCGCAGTCCTGCGAGACGGCGAGCGCCGCGGCATCGGCACCGTTCTGCACCACCCGGCGCTCGGCGTACATGCGTCCGCCGTCGATGACGAGGCCCAGGAGTCCGGTGAGCACGCCGGCAGCGAGAAGCAGCGCAACGAGAATGCTGATGGCGCCTCGATCGTCCTTCTGCCCACCGGAGCGGGCGTCAAGGTGCATCCCACGCCGTTTCCCTAGCCCACGCATAGCATCTCCGATCGTGAGGTCAGCGTCATGGAGTCCGCGCGCGAGTTTCCGGGCTCGTAGAACTGGAGGAGCCCGACGGGCAGGATCCAGGTGAAGGGCACCGTGACGGTCACCGCCGTGGTCGTCGTCGCGGTCGGACTTGCCGGACACACCGTCGCCGCAGGAACCGCAAGTGTCGATGCTGCTCCCAGCGAACTGAGCTTGGCCGTGTTCGGCGAGCTTGCCTGCACGACTTGATTGACCTGGGTTGTCGTGCGCCCGAGCGAACTCGCCCGGGCGCCTTCCCGGCTCGCCGCATTGAGACTGACCTGGACGTAGAACATCCGGCCGAAGTCAATGAGGCCGAGCAGGATGAGGAGGAGCAGGGGAACCACGATCGCGAACTCCACGGCCGCGGCCCCCCTGCTCGACTGTTCCCGCCTCGATTTCATGAGTGGTGCCCTCCCCCGTGACGGGAACTGCTCGTTGGTTGGATAGTTGTTGCTTGGGAATGCTCGTTGGTTGCGTAGCGCCTGATCAATCGGCGATCAGGAGCATCGCGGCGCGGTCGCTCTTACTGCAGCGCAGTCACAACGCTGTTGAACAGCGTGTTGAGCTGGCCGCCGACCAGGCCGACCGTGACCACGATCGCCACGGCGATGCCGGCGACGAGCAGGCCGTACTCAACTGCGGTGGCGCCCCTGTCCTGCATGCTGCGAATGCGAGCCTTGAGCAACAGTGTCTTCATTCGTAATCACTCCCCGTGTCAGGACAGGCGGAGCCATTCCGCCTGTCTTCATCTCGATGCTGCCGACGCAGACCGCGCCGGTGACCGTTGGCGGCCGACATTGCCCAGTCGCTGTATCGGTCAATGAAGAGACTGACAGCGGGAGAAAAGTGATGCCTGACAGGGAGAAGGCATGCACGGCCAATGACCGGGCATCATGCGCGAGGCGAATTACGCCGTTGCGGCGCCCTGTGCTTCGTCGAGCATGTCGCGCACGAGGCACGGGACAGAGAAGTGGAATCCCTGGAACGTGCTGAACCCTGCCGCCTGGAGAATCTCCAGGATGCGGCTGCTGCCGACCCCCTCGACGACATGGTCCTTGCCGAGGGCAGTGAGCGCACGAGCCATGAGTGTCAACGTCTTCTGCTTCTCTGGCCTGGTATCGACGTCGTGCACGAAGGACCGATCGATCTTGATGATGTCGAAGTCGTAGTCGGTGAGCATGGGCATCCCGTTGAGCCCAGCGCCAAAGTCGTCGAGCGCGGTGCGGTGGCCCAGCCCGCGCAGGTCGCCGAGCAGCTCATTCGAGATGGCCGCCGCCGGCATCGGATAGGTCTCGGTGAACTCCAGGGTCATCGGGCTCGGAAAGGCTCGGACGAGTTCGATGAAGGACGCACGCTGGTTCGCTTCGACGAGGACGGAGTTGTGGACGTTGACCGAGCAGTGGGCCCGATGCTTCGCCCACAGGGCCTCCTTCATCTCGAACTGCCACGCCAGGACACGCATGCTGTCGACCCACGAGAGGGATGAGAAGAAGTCTTCGATGCAGTCGACGCCCAGGGGTCTTGAGAGAATCTCGCCGGAGATCTCGTCGGCTGCTGACACGAAGTGGTAGCGGTGGAACACGGCCTCGATGGGCACTCCGCCGACCATGATGGTCGTTGCGCCCCCGAACAGAGCATCCATCACGGCACCTCCGCACCCGGACCTCGGCCCGTCGGGCCCAAGGCGAAAGGCTACGCCACCAATGACATTGGCCTGGTGGGGGAACGCGACGAGGTGACCTCCGAAAGGGGTCACGGAGGTCACCTCGTCAAGGCAGTCAAAGGGAGCGCCAGCACGCGTTGCCCTTGGCCGTGGCCCAATCTGCTGCATGCCAGCCCTGGTGTCCGCAGGACTCACCGCCCGTGACCGGACAAGGACCGAGTGGTCCCACTATCGGCCACGGGGTCGGTCGTTTGGGCCGAGCCTTCGGACCTGCCAAGCAGGCCAAGGGTTTCTGCCACTTCGACCGCCTGACGCCGACCGTTCACGTTGAGGGCCCGATACAGCCGCAGGGTCTCCTGTCGAATCGTCGACTCGCTGAATCCGAGCTCGACAGCGATCGAGCGATTCGTCTTCTCCTGGGAAAGCAGCTCGAGCACCCGGCGCTGGCGCGACGAGAGCGCGACATCCTGGGCGCTGACCTTGCGACCGTCGGGCTGCCCCGCCGCATGCGAGACGGCATCGGCAGCCCGTCGCGGATCGGAGACACCGAGGTGGAGTTCGAGCAGGCTCTTGACCGCAACCACGAACGGTCCGCTCGCGGGGTTGGTCGGCAGGGGATCGTCGAAGGAGAGGACGAGGACGAGCAGCGGAATGCCCAGCCTCGTGAGCGGCGCGACGATGAGGCCGCAGGCGTCGGGCAGGGCAATCGGGTCCTCGCCCCGGGCTTCGATGACATCGATCAGGTCAGGAAACCAGACAGTCTCGTCCGAGCTGATCGCCCGGTGCATCGGCGAGTCGAGCTCGAGCGGCAGCACGGCGAGGTCATCGAGTTGGGCCGCGGGATAGCCGAAGGCCGCGTGGAGCGCCAGCGTGCCATCCGGCACCGGTGCGAGCACGAGTGCCCCGCGGCAGCTCCAGGCGTCGAAGATCCGAAGGACGAGGAGGCGTGCGAGCTCCTCCCAGGTGGGGTGCGCTACGAGGGTCTGCGCGAGAACAGCAAGCCGTTCGATGCGATCAGGCAGGACGGAGGCATCTCCGGGTGCAGACGAGTTCCATCCGATGTCGGGTACTGAGTGGTTCGACATGGCGTGTCTTCTCTCTCGATCATCCGGCGGGTGCCCCCCCCCGTCAGGGTCTTGCCGTCCCTGGCGCTGCTTACCTCACAAGCACAGCACGCACACGCCTTTACTGACGCCGAAGACACCTGCATGACCGGACAGGTGACGGGTAGCACCGGTTCTGCCCGATGGCTGAGAACGCGATCTTCCCCAAATCGGGCTACTCGGGTGCTGGTGCGGGATCGGATTCGGCCCGCCGGGCCGCGTTCTCCTCGCGAATCCGCTCCTCGATCTGCTCGGCCTCCTCGAGGCTCGGGGCAGTACCGCCGCGGCGCTTGGGCAGCCACCACGCATCCTCGCCGGGCTTGGCAGCGGGATAGCGGTCGAGGGTCTCGTCCAGAAGTGCCTGCAGGCGTTCGCGCAATTCGACCGTGAGCGCTTCAGCGTCCTGACCGCGCTTGGGGAACATCGGCTCCCCGAGCGTCATCGCGACGGTCTTGCCCCGCGAGAAATCCTTGACGCCGTAGGCCAGGATTCGATTGCCGCCGAACACGATCATCGGGATCAACGGGACGTCGGCCGCGATCGCCATGCGGACCGCGCCGTTCTTGATGTCCTTCACCTCGAAGGAGCGGCTCATCGTCGCCTCCGGGAACACGCCGATGATCTCGCCGTCCTTCGCCGCGCGGACCGCATCGCGAAACGCCTGCGACCCCGCCTCGCGGTCGACGGGGATGTGCTTCATCCCCCGCATCAACGGCCCGCCCACCGGGTGCCGGAAGATCGCCTCCTTGGCCATGAATCGCACGAGCCGGTGGCCCGCCCGGTCAGCCGGAAGCCCAGACAGCGCGAAGTCGAGGTAGCTCGTGTGGTTGATGGCCAGAATCGCCCCGCCAGACCGCGGGATTCGGTCGAGGCCGACGATGTCGAACCTGATGCCGATCGCGGAGAAGAAGGCTTTCGCCGTGAGAATGACTGGGGGGTAGACGAGGTCGGCCATGGGGACGAGGGTATCGGCTTCAGTCCAGCCGATGGGCATTCCGACGGGACTTACGTCCCCTCCGCAGAGGTCTCAGTCCCCTCACCCCGGGGCCTGTGCGCAGGCACTCTTGGCAGATGAGCGTCAACACCTGGGCAGAGCGAGTCGTCGTCGGAATCGATGGGAGCGAGCAGTCGAAGGATGCCGCGCTCTGGGCGGCGCGCGAGGCCGTTTCACGCAAGCGCGGCCTGACCCTGGTCCATGCGGTGATGCCGCCCGTCACGACCTCTGCGTTCGGCGTGGGGCTCCCGTCCGGACTCGAAATGATGGACGACCTGCGCGAGCACGCGCTCAAGGAACTCGACAACATCGCGTCATCACTCCCGGGCGACGACATCGAGAGCCGTGTTGAGCTCTCGTCGCCGAGCGGAGCCCTCCTCACTGCCTCCGAGACGGCGGCGCTGCTCGTCGTCGGCTCGCGCGGACTCGGCGGCTTCAAGGGGCTGCTCCTCGGTTCGGTCGGCACCCAGGTCGCCGCCCACGCTCAATGCCCGGTCGTGGTGATCCGGGCACTCCCCTCCCCCGACGCTCGCACGGTGATCGTCGGGATCGACGCAACCCCGTCCACGCAGGCTGCCCTGAGGTTCGCCTTCGATGCGGCCAGTCGGCACGGTTGGCGCTTGGTAGCCGTGCACGCCTGGGACGTCCCCTCCTATGACCTCCTCGTCGTGCCGAACGCCCCGATTCCGGTGCCGCTGCACGACCTTGCCGATGACGAGATCCGGCTGGCAGCAGAGGTCCTCTCCGGCTTCCAGGTCGAGTACCCGGAGGTCGTCGTCGAGACGCGACTGGTGCGCGGGGCTCCTCGACAGGCAGTCCTCGCGGCCGCCACCGAGGCAGGGCTCATCGTGGTCGGCACCCGGGGCCACGGGCAGGTGATCGGCGCCGTGCTCGGGTCGGTGAGCAATGCCGTCCTGCATCACGCCCGCGTCCCCGTCGCAGTGGTGCCGGACGACTCCGAGTCGAGCGCCGCATGACGCCGTCCACCGCTCCGCCGATCAAGCCGCTGTCGGTGCGCGATGTCATGTCCAAGCCGGTGCTCACCGTCGAGATCACCGAATCACTGTGGGATGCCTGGCAGTTGCTCTTCGTTTCAGGGTTGCGTCATCTCGTGGTGGTGGACGAGGACGGCTCGTGCCTGGGCGTGCTGAGCGACCGCAACATCCTCGCCGATGTGCCCGCGGCCCCCGAGCACCTGCAGAGCCGAACGGTCGGCGACATCATGAGTCGCGTGCCCCCCGTACGGGTGCTGCCGACGGATGCTCCCAGCGTCGCGGCTCGGCTCATGAACGAGAGTTCCGTGGAGGCCGTCCCCGTCATCGACGAACGCGAGCGCCTCCTCGGCATCGTCACCGAGTCGGACTTGGTGCGACTTCTCGTCCAATAGGGTTCGGACATGGCTGCAAACGATCGACTTGTCTGGATCGACTGCGAGATGACAGGGCTGAGCAACACCTCAGACGAGATCGTCGAGATCGCCTGCATCGTCACCGAGGCAGACCTCACCGAGATCGACGAGGGCATCAGCCTTGTGGTCAAGCCCAACGACGCGCCGCTCGCAGCCATGGACCCGTTCGTCGTCAACATGCACACCGTCTCGGGCCTTCTCGACGAGATCCCGAACGGCATCGGCCTCGCCGACGCCGAGCAGCAGGTCCTCGACTACATCAAGCAGCACGTGCCCGAGGAGCGCAAGGCGCCCCTGGCCGGATCGAGTGTCTACGTCGACCGCGGTTTCCTCGCCAACTACATGCCCCTGCTCGACGCTCACCTCCACTACCGGCTCATCGACGTCTCGAGCATCAAGGAGTTGAGCAAGCGCTGGTACCCGCGGGTCTACTACGCATCCCCGGAGAAGACGGGCAACCACCGTGCCCTCGGCGACATCCGCGAGTCGATCGCCGAGCTTCGCTACTACCGCGACGCCGTGTTCGTGCCCCAGCCCGGCCCCGACTCTGACACCGCGCGCGCAATCGGGGTCAGTCACCTCGTCGACCACCGCATCCAGCCGATCGGCGAATAGCCTGCGGCGCAAGGAAATTCAGGCGGACGCCTCTGGGGCCCTTCGACTGCATTGGCCTGCCGGCAGGCCCTTCGAGGGTGGCGGGTGCGAGCGGGCACCCGAGTTGGGTATCCTTGCCATCTCGCACTTGCGAGATGACCGGTGAGCGTGCTCTTGCATCAACGCCGGCCATGGTGGGTGTAGCTCAGCTGGTAGAGCACCTGGTTG
>WLND01000078.1 GCA_009726075.1 Actinomycetota bacterium | reverse complement strand
TCAAGCTTCGCGGAGAGCTGCCGCAGGGCGCGACCGCGACGGATCTCGTCCTCACGATCACCGAGATGCTGCGCAAGCACGGAGTCGTCGGGAAGTTCGTCGAGTTCTACGGCGACGGTGTCGGCGCCGTGCCGCTTGCCAATCGGGCCACCATCGGCAACATGAGCCCCGAGTACGGCAGCACGGTCGCGATGTTCCCGATCGACGAGTCCACGGTGTCGTACCTGCGGCTGACCGGCCGGAGCGACGATCAGATCGCGCTCGTGGAGGCCTACGCCAAGGAGCAGGGCCTGTGGCACGACCCGGCCAACGAGGCTGTCTACTCCGAGTACCTCGAGCTCGACCTGTCGACCGTCGTCCCGTCGCTCGCTGGGCCGAAGCGTCCCCAGGATCGGGTGCTGCTCTCCGAGGCCAAGACCTCGTTCCGGTCGGCCCTCGAGGCGTACACGAATGACGCCGGTGCCACGGCCGACATCAGCATTGCCGGAGAGGCGGTCGCGATCGGGCACGGCATCGTTGCCATCGCATCGATCACCTCGTGCACGAACACCTCGAACCCCTCGGTCATGATCGGGGCGGGGCTGCTCGCGAAGAAGGCGGTCGAGCGGGGGCTCACCCGCAAGCCATGGGTGAAGACGACCCTGGCGCCCGGGTCGAAGGTCGTCACCGACTACTACGACAAGTCCGGCCTCACGCCGTTCCTCAATGCCCTCGGGTTCGACGTTGTCGGCTACGGGTGCACCACCTGCATCGGCAACTCAGGGCCGCTCATCCCCGCGGTGAGCGCCGGCGTGAACGACGCGAACCTGGCGGCGGTATCCGTGCTCAGCGGCAATCGCAATTTCGAGGGCCGCATCAATCCTGACGTGAAGATGAACTACCTGGCATCGCCGCCGCTGGTCGTCGCGTACGCCATCGCCGGCACGATGGACATCGATCTCGATACCGACCCACTCGGCACCGACGCAGACGGCAAGCCCGTGTTCCTCGCCGACATCTGGCCGTCCGCGAACGAGGTCCAGGCCGTGATCGACTCCTCGATCGACTCCGACATGTACTCGTCTCGGTATGCCGACGTCTTCACCGGCGATGACCGCTGGCAGTCGCTGCAGACCCCGAGTGGCGACGTCTTCGACTGGGACCTCGACAGCACGTACGTGCGCAAGCCTCCATATTTCGACGGAATGTCGACGACCCCGTCACCAGTGACGGACGTCTCCGGGGCGCGCGTGCTCCTCAAGCTCGGCGACTCGGTCACGACCGACCACATCTCGCCTGCCGGATCGATCAAGGCCGACAGCCCCGCGGGGGCCTACCTGACCGAGCACGGAGTCGCTCGCGCCGACTTCAACTCGTACGGATCCCGTCGCGGCAATCACGAGGTGATGATCCGCGGCACGTTCGCCAACATCCGGCTCCGCAACCAGATGCTCGCCGACGTCGAAGGCGGCTTCACCATCGACTTCACGAACGCCGACGAGCCGATCGTCCCGGTCTACGACGCGGCAATGGCATATGCGGAGCACGGCACCTCGCTCGTCATCCTCGCCGGCAAGGAATACGGGTCCGGATCGAGTCGGGACTGGGCCGCCAAGGGCACTGCCCTGCTGGGCGTGCGCGTGGTCATCGCAGAGTCGTATGAGCGCATTCACCGATCGAACCTGATCGGCATGGGGGTGCTGCCGCTCCAGTTCCCGGCCGGTTCGACGGCGAATTCGCTCGGCCTTGAGGGCGATGAGGTATTCACCGTTCGCGGAGTGACAGCCCTCAATGACGGCGTCACGCCGGCAACGGTCGAAGTCGAGGCTGTCTCCGCCGATGGACGCACCGTTGCCTTCAACGCCCCGGTGCGCATCGACACCCCGGGAGAGGCCGACTACTACCGGCACGGGGGCATCCTGCAGTACGTCCTGCGCTCGCTGCTCTAGCAGTGGCCGGGTTCGTGCCCCCGGGCTGGCCGAGGGATCTGCCACCGGGGGGCACGAGCGAATTCGTCGATCGCGTCGTGCCTTGGCTACTCGATCAGGGCCCGGCCAGCCTGCGAACCTCTGAGCTTCGGCACCTGCCGGTGGCCCTGGCCATGTACGTCGGGCACCATGTCGAGGGCGGGCTGGTCGGCGCTCGTCGCGCCTATGCACAGGCTCGTGCTGAGCTCGGACCCCACCTTCCCGCCGATCAGTTGACCCGGGCCCAGCAGGCCTTCGAGGCCGAGGGTGCCCGGCTCCTGCAGACCCAGCGTGAGGTTCGTCTCGTTCTCCACGCACTCATCGCCTCGTGACCCGCGAGACCGCCCGTGAAGTCCCGTCCACCCGTAGAATGCCGTTCGTGAGTTTGCTGCAGGGGATTCGACAGCCGAGTGACGTCCGCTCCCTTCCGGAAGCGGACATGCCGGCGTTGGCACAGGAGATTCGGGCCTTCCTCGTTGAGAAAGTGTCGGCGACAGGTGGCCATCTCGGGCCAAACCTCGGGGTCGTCGAACTGACCATTGCCCTGCATCGCGTCTTCGAATCCCCGAACGATGTGATCGTCTGGGACACCGGCCACCAGGCGTACGTGCACAAGATGCTCACCGGCCGCATCGACGACTTCGATCAGCTCCGCCAGCGCGGGGGATTGTCGGGATACCCGAGTCGCGCGGAGAGCGTGCACGACGTTGTCGAGAACTCGCATGCATCAACGTCCCTGTCATATGCCGACGGGATCGCCAAGGCCTGGGAACAGCGCGGCATCCTGGGCACGCACCATGTCGTGGCGGTTATCGGTGATGGTGGTCTCACCGGGGGCATGGCCTGGGAGGCCCTGAACAACATCGCGGGTTCTGATCGTCAGGTGGTCATCGTCGTCAATGACAATGCGAGGTCGTACTCGCCCACGATCGGCGGGCTGGCGCATCACCTGTCGACCCTGCGCACGATGAGCAACTACGAGCGATTCATGTCCTGGGGCAAGCAGGTGCTGCAGCGCACACCCGTCCTCGGGCATCCGGTGTACGGCACGCTGCACGGAATGAAGAAGGGCCTCAAGGACATCGTTGCCCCCCAGGGGATGTTCGAGGACCTCGGCCTGAAGTACGTCGGGCCGGTCGACGGGCACGACACAGCCGAACTCGAGCACGCGCTCCACCGCGCGAAGGAGTTCGATGGGCCGGTCATCGTCCACGTGATCACCGAGAAGGGTCGGGGCTACGCCCCCGCCGAGGAGGACGAGGCCGAACGCTTCCACGGTGTCGGGATCATCGACCCTGACACGGGCAAGCCGCTCACGGCTGGCGGGCCGTCATGGACGGGCGCCTTCGCCGATGAGCTCGTTCGCATCGGGCACGAGCGGCCCGATGTCGTGGCAATCACGGCTGCGATGCTTGGGCCCACGGGCCTCGACCGATTCGCGGCGGCATTCCCCTCTCGGACATACGACGTCGGTATCGCCGAGCAGCACGCGGTGACGAGTGCCGCGGGCCTCGCCTTCGGGGGCATGCACCCGGTCATCGCCCTGTATGCGACCTTCCTGAACCGAGCCTTCGATCAGGTGCTCATGGACTGCGCACTGCACCGAGCCGGGGTCACCTTCGTCCTCGATCGGGCCGGGGTCACGGGCGACGACGGTGCAAGCCACAACGGCATGTGGGACCTGTCGATGCTCCAGATCGTGCCGGGGCTGCGCATCGCCGCACCGCGCGACGAGGAATCCCTGAGAGCAGAGCTTGGCGAAGCGGTCGACGTGGCGGATGCCCCTACCGTCGTACGGTTCCCGAAGGGTGCCCTAGGGGCCCCGGTGCCGAGCCTGCGCACCATCGACGGGATCGATGTCCTCGCCGAAGGCGACTCCGGCACCGGCTCGGCGGACGTCGTGATCGTGAGCGTGGGGGCCCTCGCGCCGATGGCGATCGAGGTCGCTGGGCGTTTGAAGGATCAGGGCATCGGCGTGCTCGTCATTGATCCCCGCTGGGTCAAGCCGCTGCCCGAGGGCCTGGCAGTCCTGTGCGCAGCGGCCAGGCTCGTCGTGGTCATCGAGGACGGCGTGCGACAGGGAGGCGTGGGCTCGGCGTTGAGCCAACTGCTGCGCGACAGCGGAATCGATGTGCCGCTGCGGAATGTGGGGGTACCGGTGGCCTTCCTTGACCACGCGAAACGTGCCGAGATCCTGGCCGAGATCGGCCTGACCGCCCAGGATATCTCCCGCTCGATCGTTGAGGCCGTGGCACGGCAGGACGATCGGTCAGCCGGGGTTACCGCTCCGAGTTCGTAGAACCACGACCCCGGCTGATCGCGGCTACCCCGGCAGCGAGGCGATCCCCTGTGGCAGGAAACGCTTGCCATTGGCCCGCATCGAGGCGCCGGTGCGATCCAGGTACGGGGTGAGGCCACCGATTGCGAACGGCATCCCCGAACCGAGGATCATGCACAGGTCGAGATCCTGGGCCCCCGCGGCAACGCCCTCGTCCAGCATGAGCTGCGCCTCGCGCGCCAGGGCATCGAGTACCCGGTCGAGCACCTCCTGCTCGGTGAGCGCGACAGAACCCTGCTCGAGCATGGCCGTGACTTCGGGGTCGAGTTTTGGACTCGACTTGCCTCCGGGCAGCCAGACGCCCGGCTTGCCGGCCTCGACGATGCGACGCAGGTTCTCGGACAGTGCGAATCGCTCGGGGAACGCAGCATTCAGCACCTCCATCACGTGGTAGGCAACGCCCGGACCGACGAGCTGGAGCAGCGTGAACGGCGACATGGGCATGCCCAGGGGTCGAAGGGCTCGATCCGCGACGAGGATGTCGGTGCCCTCGTCGACGGCTCGAAAGATCTCGGCCATGACCAGATTGAGCAACCGGTTGACCACGAAGCCCGGGGCATCGCTCACGCGGACGGACGACTTCTTGAGCGCCTTGCCGACGGCAAATGCCGTGGCAATCGTCGGGTCGTCCGTCTGGCCCGACGGGATGATCTCGAGCAGGGGCATCACGGCAACCGGATTGAAGAAGTGGAAGCCGATGACGCGCTCGGGATGGGCCAGCCCGGCGGACATCTCGGCGATCGACAGTGACGAGGTATTGGAAGCAAGGACGCAGGTCTCGGTGACGATCGCCTCGAGTTCGGCGAGCACCTGCTGCTTCACGGCCATGTTCTCGAAGACGGCCTCGATGACGAATCCAGCATCGGCGAAGCCATCCTTGGAGGTACTGCCGGTGATGAGGGCGGTGAGCCGATTGGCCTTGTCCTGCGACATGCGGCCCTTTGACACCTGCTGCTCGAGCTCGGTGCGAACGTAGGACAGGCCCTTGTCGACACGGTCCTGATCGAGGTCGGTCATGATGACCGGAACCTCAAGGCGGCGGGCGAACAGCAGCGCCAGTTGGCTTGCCATGAGCCCTGCCCCGACGATGCCGACCTTCGTGACCGGGCGGGCGAGCGACGAATCGGGCACTCCCACGGGCGACTTGGCCCGCTTCTGGACGAGGTCGAATGCGTAGAGCGAGGCGCGGAGCTCATCGCCCATGACGAGGTCGGCGAGGGCTTCGTCCTCGGCCGCGAATCCTTCGTCCCGGGTGCTGGTCTTGGCTGCCGCGATGAGCTCGAGTGCCGCGTAGGGCGAACGGAAGGCGCCGTGCGTGCGCGAGTCGAGGGTCGAGCGGGCGAAGCCGATGACGGTGTCCCAAAGTCCGCGGTCTGGCTCGGTGCGCTTGACGACGATGTCGCCGTTGACGACGCCGGCCGCCCACAGGAGTGACTGCTCCAGGAAATCGGCGGGATCGAAGATCGCGTCGAAGATCCCGAGCTTGCGGGCCTCGGCGGGCTTGAGCTGCCGGTTCTGCATCATCGAATTCGTGAGGATGACCTGCATGGCATCGGCTGGGCCGATGAGGTTCGGCAGGAGCCACGCGCCACCCCAACCAGGGATCAGGCCGAGGAAGACCTCAGGCAGTGACAACGCCGCAGCGCCCGATGAGATCGTGCGATAGGTGCAGTGCAGGGGGAGTTCGAAACCGCCGCCCATCGCGGCTCCGTTGACGAGTGCGAATGTCGGGACGTCGAGCTCGCCGAAGCGCCGAAAGACACTGTGCCCGAGCTGGGCGAACTCCAGGGCCTGCGACCGTTCGCGCACGTGGCTGATGCCCGACAGGTCGGCGCCGACCGCGAAGACAAAGGGCTTGCCCGTGATGCCGACAGCGCTGATATCGGTCATCGCAGTGATCTGGTCAAGCGCGGCGTCGAGCAGCGCCAGGCCGGCGGGGCCGAACGTCGACGGCCGGGTGTGGTCGCGGTCGTTGTCGAGGGTGATCAGGGCCATGCGGCCAGCGGCCAGCGGCAGGTCGATAACCCGCACGCGCGCGTTGGTCACGACCTCGTCGGGGATGGTGGCGTCGATGGTGCTCATGCTGCGCTCCCGTGGTTGAGGTTCTCCCAGATGACCGTTCCGCCCATGCCCAGGCCGATGCACATGGTGGTGATGCCATATCGAGCCGATGGCTGCTGCTCGAAATCACGAGCGAGGTAGGTCATCAGTCGAATGCCGCTCGAGGCCAGGGGATGACCGACGGCAATGGCGCCGCCCATCGGGTTGACTCGGGGGTCGTCATCCGCGATGCCGAAGTGATCGAGGAAGGCGAGGACCTGGACGGCGAATGCTTCGTTGATCTCGAAGAGATCGATGTCCGAGATGGCCAGACCAGCGCGGCGCAGGGCCTTCTCGGTACTCGGGACGGGCCCGACCCCCATGATCTCGGGTTCGACCCCCGCGAAGGCGAAGCCGACCATGCGCATCTTGCCGGTGAGACCGAGTTCGCCGGCAACCTCGCCGCTTGCCAGCAGTGCGGCGGTGGCTCCGTCGGTGAGCCCGGAACTGTTGCCCGCGGTCACGCGGCCGTGGGGTCGGAACGGCGTCTTCAGCCCGGCGAGCCCTGCGAGCGTGGTGTCGGCCCGGGGGACCTCATCGATGCTGACCAGGCCCCAGCCCTTCTCGGCGTCGCGGACGGCGATCGGGACGAGGTCGAGCTGGATCCGTCCGTCCTCGTATGCCCGTGCGGTCTTCTGCTGGGAGCCGAGGGCGAACGCATCGACTCGAGCCTTGGTGAGCTGGGGGAATCGGTCGTGCAGGTTCTCGGCGGTCTTGCCCATGAGGAGGGCCTCGGGATCGACAAGACGCTCGGCGAGGAAGCGCGGGTTGGGGTCGACACCCT
>WLND01000077.1 GCA_009726075.1 Actinomycetota bacterium | reverse complement strand
TAACCGTGCTGTCGCGGCCGAGCTTGGGAGTCACGACCGTGACCTGGTCGCGCGAGGCCTTGATCGAGTGCCCGACCTTGTCCAGGAGGACCCCGCTCACGTGCGGAAGCAGATCACCGAGATGGCCGCCGAGCACGACCACCTCGGGGTTGAAGATATTCACCAGGTTGCCGATCCCGATGCCCAGCCAGTCGCCCGCATGTCCCAGCGCCTCATTGGCCTTCTCGTCACCCTCCTCGGCGAGGCGGACCACGTCAGCCACCTCGCCTGACTCGGCCGAGATACCCGCGTCATGCACGATCGCATCGCGTCCGATGAGGGTTTCCCAGCACCCACGTGAACCGCAGCGGCACATATCTCCCCGCGGGTTGATGACCATGTGCCCGACCTCACCGCCGTAGCCACCTGCGCCGGACATCAGTCGTCCATCGATCACGACGCCGCCACCGATGCCGACCTCGCCGGAGAGGTAGATGACGTTGCGCGACGCCCCGGCCGCCCCACGAACGTTCTCGGCGATGGCCCCGAGATCGGCGTCGTTGCCGATTACCGTGCTGGGCGCATGGCCAAACTCCTCGCTCATTGCCGCAGTCACCAGTGGTCCGAGCGGCACCTCAATCCAGTTCAGGTTCGGCGCCAATCGAACCAGCCCGTCGCCGAGGTCGACGATGCCCGGGACCCCCACGCCGGTACCGACCCACCTCGCGCCTTCGGGCACACCGGCCAGCAGCTCATGGGTCATCGAGACGATCTGCTTGATGCCGGCCTGCGGCTTGGGAGCAGACCTTCGATGACGTTGATCGGCTCTGGCCAGAACGGTGCCGCCAAACCCCACAACCGCCCCGACGAGGCGTTCAACCCGGAAATCGAAGGCGAAGACCACGGCCGAGTCGGGCACTGGCGCAACGACCAGCGATGGACGCCCCACACTGCCGGTTGCGCCAGCCTGCTCGACGACCAGGCCCGCCTCGGCGAGTTCGGCAACCAGGATGCCGACCGTGCTCCGGTTCAGGCCGGTAAGCGCGACCAGATCCGACCGACTCGCCGGTCCCCTGACGTGCAGCCTGCGAAGAATCCGCGACAGGTTGTTGCGCCGTACCTCGTCTTGGGTGGCAGCGGAGAGCGGCACCATGAGCGCCCCGGCTACCTGCCGGAGGCTGACGAGCGCCGACGCGACAGCGCATCGACGCTTGCAGCGACAAGCAGGACCCCACCGGTGACGACGTACTGGATACCGGACTGCGAGGTGATGAGCGGCAGACCGTTTGCGATCACGGCGACAACCAGGCCGCCGATGATCGCGTCGATCACTCGGCCGCGCCCGCCGAACAGCGAGGTGCCGCCGATGACTGCAGCACCAACCGCGAAGAGCAGGGTCTGGGCCCCGCCCGTCGTCGGCGACACGGAGTTGTCGCGAGAGGCCAGGAGCACGCCAGCGACGGCCGCCATCGTCGAGCAGATCATGAAGCAGGTGATCTTGATGCTCGACACCTTGATGCCCGCGCGGCGAGCGGCCTCGGTGTTGCCGCCGACCGCATAGACATGCCGGCCGAACGAGGTGCGGCTCAGCACGAAGGTCAGCCCGACGAGGAGAAGGAGGACGACGAGGACGGCCCAGGGCACGCCCTGAAGCGTTGGGATGCAGCCGACCGGCTCATTCGGTGGGCCCATGACCACGCACGCCTGCTTGCCGGCCCGCACGATCTGGCGCTGACCGTTGAGCAGGTACACGGCAATGCCCAGGAGGATCGCGAGTGACACCACCTTGGCCGCCCATACGGACGCCGACGAACCGGAGAGCCCCGCAGCCTTGCGTGCACGAATAGCCCGGAAGGTGACGCCGGCGTAGCCGAGGATCACGAGCGCCCACAGCAGCCACCCGGCCCATACCGGCATGTTGCGGTTCATGATCGCGAGCAGGAAGTCGCTCTGGATGCCGATCGTGCCGCCCTCGCCGATGATGAGGAGCATGACGCCCTGAAGCCCAAGGAATGCCGCAAGGGTGACGACGAACGACGGGATGCCGAGCTTGGCGACCAGAAGACCCAGAAGGAGGCCGATGACGGTGCCGGTGAGCAGGCAGGCGATCAGGGCGACGGGCCACGGGAGTCCGTACTTGGTCAGCCCCACTGCGAGCACGGCTGCTGCCGTGCCTGCGGCGAACCCGGCCGACAGGTCGATCTCGCCGAGGAGAAGCACGAAGACCAGACCCATTGCCAGAACGATGACCGCGGTGCCCTGGTTGATGAGGTTCGCGAAGTTGAGCGCCGTGAAGAAGGTCGTGCCCTGCAGCACGCTGAACAGCGCAATCAGGACGATCAGGCCGGCGACGGCCGGCAGCGAACCGACCTCGCCACCCTTGACACGCACGAAGTAGTCGCGCAGGGCCTGTCCGATTCCGCCGGTGTCGCCCGCCTCGGGGATGTCGACGTCGGTGACCTGTGTCGCGCTCATGCGACAGCTCCGTTCGAGAGGATTTCTGGTTGCACGCCAAGGTCACCGCTGCGGCCCGAGGTAATGAGCTCGACGACCTGACCGTGAGTGACGTCCTTCGTGTGCACCTGGGCGGCCATCATGCCGAGGTACAGGCAGGCAATGTTGTCTGCGACCTGGAACACATCGTTCATGTTGTGCGAAATCAGAATGACCGCGAGGCCGTTGTCGGCGAGGCGCCGCACCAGCTTGAGCACCTGCTCGGTCTGGGCGACCCCGAGAGCCGCCGTGGGCTCATCAAGGATCACCAGCTTGGAGTTCCAGAGCACTGCGCGAGCGATCGCGACGGTCTGGCGCTGGCCGCCGGAAAGGCTCGAGACCTGCTGGCGAACTGACTTCAGGGTGCGTACCGAGAGGCCAGCGAGGGTCTCCTTCGCGCGGCGCTCCATTGTGATCTCGTCGAGGATGAGGCCCGCCTTCTCCTCGCGACCCAGGAACATGTTGTGCACAACATCGAGGTTGTCGCACAGCGCGAGGTCTTGGTAAACGACCTCGATGCCCAAGGCGTTCGCCTGGCGCGGCGCGTGGACGTTGGCCGGCGTGCCCTCGAACAGGTACTCGCCTGAGTCGAAGGAGTGGATGCCGGCGACCCCCTTGATCAGGGTGCTCTTGCCGGCGCCGTTGTCGCCCACGAGGGCAGAGACCTGGCCGGGGTAGGCGTTGAAGTCGACTCCGCGAAGGACGTGAACGGCTCCGAAGCTCTTGTTCACCCCTCGGAGTTCGAGAATGGGCGCTGGATTCGTCATGGGATCACTTTCTCGCAATTCAGGGCACTCTTGGGACGAAACCGCCAAACGTGCGACATCGGGGAGATATGCCGGTGGGGACGGATGCATCGCACCCGCCCCCACCGTCGAACGAGTTACTTGACGCCGTACTTCTCGCAGGCGGCCTTGAGCTCATCCGTGGTGCAGATCTTGTCGGCGCTCGTGAAGCCGTCTGCGACGACGTCCTTCACGGTCTCCGGCGTGATACCAACGGGAACGAGCAGAACGCTTGCGACGTCCTTGCCGGTCTCGCTGTCAGCGGTCACGCCGGTGGCCAGTGCGTCGGCCCCTGCCTGATCGCCATTGCTCAGCGCGATTGCGAGAGCGGCTGCTGCCTCTGCCTCAGCCTTGATGGCCTTGTAGACCGTCATGCACTGGGTGCCGAGGAGCACGCGCTGCAGACCTTCATCGGTCGCATCCTGACCGGTGACCGGGATCTTGCCGGCCTGGCCGTTGCGATCGAGGACGGCGATTGCCGCGCCACCGAGACCGTCGTTCGCCGAGGCGACGCCGACGAAGTCGCCGTTTGCCTTGGTGTACATCTGCTCGAAGATGGTGCCGGCCTTGGTGTTGTCCCAGTCCGGAACAGACTGATCATCGGCGATGGTGTAGCCAGCGTCGGTGACGACCTTCTCGTAGCCCTGCTTGAACAGCGTGGCGTTGTTGTCGGTCGGTGAGCCGTTGAGGAGCGCAACCGGGCCGTCCATGTTGCCGGCGTCCTGCATGCACTTGACGAGGCCCTCGCCGATCTTGGTGCCAACTGCGACGTTGTCGAACGACACGTAGTAGTTGGAGCCGCCACCGAGGGTCAGGCGGTCGTAGTCGATGACCGGAACGCCCTGTGCCGCTGCCTTGGCGACAACTGCGGCAGCCGACGGGCTGTCGAGGTTGACGATGAGCAGTGCGCTGACGCCGCTGGCCAGCATCTGGTCGGCGATGGTCGCGAACTTGGCCTTGTCGCCATTGGCGTTCTGAATGTCGAACTCGACACCGGCAGCCGTGAAGGCATCGCCGAGGAACTTGCGGTCAGCGTTCTCCCAGCGATCCGAGGAAGCGGAGTCCGGAAGGATAACGCCGATCTTGGCAGTGGCTGCGGGTGCAGCCGACGATGCTGCTGCTGCCGCTGACGAAGCAGCGGGAGCCGCTGAGCTCTCGGTGCTCGTGCTGGAACCGCCGCAGGCGGTGACGAGCAGTGCTGCGGCCGCGAGGCCCGCTACTGCTCCGTAAATCTTCTTGGACATTTGTGGTGTCCCTTCCTCGCAAGTTCCCCTGCGCTGTTGGTGTTGTGTGGTGGTGCTGTGTTGGGTGCTGGTGCTGGTGATGCCTTGGTGAAGAAATTGCCCCCGCTCGCCCTCGACTAAATGCCGAGGATGCGATCGATGACGAGTTGGTCGAGTGCCTCGTTCCCGTAGCTGCGATTGGCCAGCTTCTCGGGATCGAAGGACTCGTCGAGCAACCGGGCAGCAGCAGCCGTTGAGTACGGCCCCACTGTCGGTTCCGCGAGCTCCGGGACGCTTGCAGCTTCCTGCGCCTTCGCAACTCGGGGATCTTGGTCGAACTCGCGCGCCTTGGCTGCGAGTGCGAGGTAGGTGCGCATGCACCCGCGGGCGAAGTCCCAAATGCCATCGCCCTGCTCGTTCCGATACGGACGGGCATCGAAGTGCTTCGGGCCGTCGTAGCCGCTTGACTCGAGCAGGCGCACGAGGAAGAAGTCGTCCTTGATGCCCTCCGAGCCGAAGCGGAGATCCTGGTCGAAGCGGCCGATCTTCTGGTCGTTCAGGTCGATATGGAAGAGCTTGTCCTGCCACAGGGCTTGCGCCACGCCCTGGTAAAAGCTCAGGCCCGCCATCGTCTCGTGGGCCACCTCGGGGTTCAGCCCGACCATCTCGGAGTGCTCGAGCTTGTTGATGAATGCCATGGCATGGCCGATGGTCGGCAGGAATGTGTCGCCGCGGGGCTCGTTCGGCTTCGGCTCGATGGCGAACCGGAGGTTGTAGCCCTTGTCCTTGGTGTAGCCACACAGGAAGTCGAGTGCCTCCTTGAATCGGTCGAGGGCATCGCCCGGCTCCTTGCTGGCCGCGCTCTCGACACCCTCGCGGCCGCCCCAGAAGACGTACGTCGGTGCACCGAGTTCGGCGGCAACATCGATGTTTCGCATGGTCTTCTGGATGGCGAGCCGGCGAACCGATCGGTCATTGGATGTGAAGGCACCGTCCTTGAACATCGGATGCCAGAAGAGATTCGTCGTGGCCATCGAGCACACGATGCCTGTCTCATCCAGGCCCTTCTTGAAGCGATCGAGCTCGGCCCTTCGCTGCGACTCCGGTGCGCCGAAGGACATCAGGTCGTCGTCATGGAAGCTGACGCCCCAGGCGCCGATGTCGGCCAGGCCCCGGATGAAGTCGACCGGGTCGATGGGCGGACGGGTCGACTCGCCGAACGGATCGCGCCCCAGGTTGCCGATGGTCCACAGACCGAAGGCGAACTTGTGCTCGGGCTTCGGAGTGAGGTCATCAGACACGGGGGCATCTCCAAGGAGTTCAAAGGAATGTTGTGTCTGACAACATATGCACCATCGGTCATGCGGCACAAGGGACTTTCGGCACCGATTTGTCTATTGGTGTAACAATTTGGCAACGGCGCCCCGAAGGCTGGCGCTGCGATCACGAAATGCTGGCGGCTGGCTCCCCCGTGCCTCCGCGCCCGCGTCCCCGAGGCTCAGCCGTGTAGCGCCGATCGAGCGGCCGCATAGGCCTCGCGGATGCTCGGCACCGGCGCTGATTCGTATCGGCGAGTGGCACCGTCACGCAGGCCGCTCCACGATGGTAGGACGAGGCCGCCGGCCAGCACCCAGGCCGCCTGGCGCGCGGCACCGTCGGCGACGTACTCCCCCGGCGGCGGTACCTCGACTGGGACGTCGAACAAGGTGGCAGCGACCGCGCCCACTGCCGGATTCGCAGCTGCCCCGCCGACGAGCAGGATCCGGCGCGGGGCGACACCCACGCCGACCAGTGCATCGACCGCGTCGGCGAGCCCGCCGAACATTCCCTCGATTGCGGCTCGTGCCATGTTCGGCGGCGTGAGGTTGTCGCGGGTGATCCCGTGCAGCGACCCCCTCGCGTCGGGAAGGTTCGGAGTGCGCTCGCCGTCGAAGTAGGGCAGGAGGGTCAGCCCGCCCGAGCCGGGCGCTGCGGCAAGCGCCAGCGCGGCGAGTCCGTCGAAGTCGACGCCGAGGAGCGCAGCCGTCGATGTCAGCACCCGCGCGGCATTGAGCGTGCAGACGAGGGGCAGGTAGTTGCCCGTGGCATCCGCGAACCCGGCAACGATCCCCGTCGCGTCCGAAGTCGGACGACTCGAGCCCGCGAAGGCCGTGCCCGACGTGCCGAGCGAGACGACGACATCACCCGGGGAAACGTCGAGCGCAAGTGCTGCGCCCATGTTGTCGCCCGTGCCCGGCCCGAGCACGATCCCCGAACTCGTCTCGCCGATGGCCTCGGACGGGCCCGCAACCCGCGGCAGCCGCGGCACGTGGCCGAGGGCAAGCCGCACGAGGTCTTCGCGGTAGGCGCCATCTGCCGGCGACCAGTACCCGGTGCCCGAGGCCTCGCCACGGTCGGTCACGGCCGATTCGGGCCGGCCGGCAAGGAGCCAGGTGAGGTAGTCGTGGGGGAGCATGAGCGACGCGACCCGACGGGCATGCTCGGGCTCATTGCGCGCGAGCCAACGAACCTTCGACACCGTGAATGCCGCGACCGGGACGCTGCCGACCGCTGATGCCCAGGCCTCGGGCCCGCCCAGCTCATCGACGAGGGCAGTGGCGTCGGTGGCGGATCGGGTGTCATTCCACAAAAGCGCCGGACGAATCACCTCGCCGGCCTCGTCGAGCACCACCATCCCGTGCTGCTGGCCGGCGATCGACATCGCCTCCACGCCGTCGAGGAG
>WLND01000076.1 GCA_009726075.1 Actinomycetota bacterium | reverse complement strand
GTCCATGACGACGTTGGGGTCGCGCTGCTGGAGCAGAGGATGGTCGAGCGATCGCTCGTCTCCCTACTGGGCGAGCCAGCAGGAAGGCGAAAGGCTCGTGGGCACGTCCGAGCCAAGGTACGTCTCAAGATCAAAGCTCTCCGCATTGACCACGGCTAACCCTGTACTGATCGATGGACTTGACGACACTCCATCGATCCGCCAGTATGTGAGTGAGCACTCACTTACATACTGGAGGATCGATGGAAACGTCAGTCTCGACGCAGGCGCTTCGGCGGGAGTTCGGGAAGGTCACGGCCGTGAGTGACCTGAGCCTCGACCTCCCCCGCGGCGGCGTCATCGGGCTCGTAGGGCCCAACGGCTCGGGCAAGTCCACAGCCATCCGCATGCTCCTGGGCCTCATCCGGCCCACGAGCGGCACAGCGGAGGTGCTCGATGGCTCGATCGCGAATCCATCGGGGTACGTCGCCCGAGTGGGGGCGCTCATCGAGAATCCGGCGTTCATCCCGACGCTCTCCGCGCGTAGCAACCTGCGATCCCTGGCTCGGCTGCGCGGCCTGCCGAACGACCGCGTCGACCAGGTACTCGAGATCGTCGGGCTCAAGGGGCGCGAAAGGGATGCTGTGAAGACCTTCTCCCTCGGCATGAAGCAGCGCCTGGGCATCGCGGCCGCGCTCCTTCCCGACCCCGATCTCCTCATCCTCGACGAGCCGACGAATGGTCTGGATCCCGCCGGCATCGTCGAGATCCGCGCACTGCTGCGCCGGCTCGCTTCCGAGGACCGAACGGTCATCGTGTCCTCACACCTCCTCGCGGAGATCGAGGCGGCCTGCGACCACATCGTCGTCATCCGCTTCGGCGAACTCATGTTCTCCGGGCCGACCGGCGAGCTGATGGCCCAGGCATCGCCGCATACGGACGTGCGACCCGAGCACGAGTTCGACCGTCCCACGCTCATCGCGCTCCTCCAGGGCGCCGGGTATGAGGTCAGGGACCTCGGCTCGGACGTGCGCATCATCGGTGAGCCGGGTGCCGCTGCCTCCGCGAATCGCCTGGCCGCCTCCGCGGGCATCACGCTCGCGAGCATCGTCGTGGTGCAGGAGACCCTCGAGTCCGTGTTCCTCATGATGACCGGTGAGAGCGATACCGCCCTCGCCCAGGACCGCACGATTGCGGGAAAGGAAGTGGCGTGATGATCCGCGTCGTCAGGAGTGAGCTCGTCCGGCTGTTCCGTCCGCGCCTGCTGCTTGCCTGGTTCGGGCTCACCGCCCTCTTTGCCGTGATGGTGAACATCATCATGTTCTCCGTCGCTATGCAGCAGTCCAGTGCGCCGACCGGCCCCGGTGTTGCCTTCCCGACGGCGGAAGCGCTCGCGTCCGCCGACGGCGTCGTCGCGGGGCTGTCCGCTGCGGCATCGATGTTCGGTGTCGTGACCCTCGCCTTCTGGGCCATCGCCGGTGCGAACGACTACCAAACCGGCCTCATGCGCCTTCTCGCCTCGGCCCAGCCGCGACGGTGGATGCTCGTCGTCGGCAAGGCGATCGCCCTCGCGCTCGTGACGGCCATCGCGGCCACTATCGCGCTCATCCTGTGCATCATGGTTGCCCCCGTGGCCGCCCAAGGGGCCGGCATCAGCATCGACGCTTGGGGCAGTGACGGGTCCATCGTCATCGCGGCGTGGCTGAACGCCTATGCCGCGATGCTCGTCTGGGGTGCCATCGGTCTCGCCCTGGCGATCCTCTTTCGGTCGTCCGCCGTTGCGATCTCCATCGGCGTGGGCTACGTCCTCGTCGTCGAGTCCGTCATCGGTCTCGCGCTGGACAACCCCGACTGGCTGCTCGGGTCGACGATGCAGGCGCTCGCAGCCGGCGGGAATGCTGCGGTCAGCCACTCGAGCGCGGCGCTGCTGGCTGCCGTGTACGTCCTCGTGAGCATGGCCGTCGCTACGCTCGTCACCAGTCGGCGAGACATCACCGTCTGATGGGAGTGGCCGCGATGACGAAGCGAGGGGATGAAACCCGAGCACGGCTGATCGCGGCCACGAAGGACGTCGTCCGCGAGGTCGGGTACGCCCATGCGACCACGAAGGCGATCGCGGGGGCGGCCGGCGTCGCGGAGGGGACGATCTACCGCCACTTCCCCGACAAGGTCGCGCTCTTTTTCTCGGCAGCCCTCAGCGGCAGCCAGGCGCTCATCGAGGAACTGGCAACCCTGCCCGAGCTGGCCGGATCCGCCACCGTGGACGAAAACCTCGAGCATGCGCTCGCCCGGCTGCTCGTCCTGCGGCAGGACCTCCTCCCACTCGAGCTCGCCCTCAACAGCGATCCCGAGATAGCGAGGCGTCGTCAGGCCATGGACGCCCCGGACATCGTCCCCGGTTTGCCGTCGCCGCCCGAGGCCATCAGTCGGTACCTCGATGCCGAGGCGAGCCTCGGCCGTGTGCGCGCAGACGTGGACAGCAGGCAGGTGTCGCTCCTGCTGCTGAGCGCCCTCTTCGGTCTCATGCTCGCCCCCGGGACCGACCCTTCAAGCCCACATCCCGCTTCAGCGCAGATCGGACCCCTCGTCCATCTCGTCCTCGACGGGATCCGCGGGTCTGGCTCGTCCCGCGCATGACCCGGCTTGCGGCCGGTACGCGCTGTGAGCTGCGAGCACAAACCGCAAGGCCTCCTTCATGCAGCACCACGTGATCCTCCCGAGCCTTCTGCCCCAACCGATTCAGCCCAACCGCGCGTCGCAATCGGGAAGAAGAAGGGCGGCCCTGGTCAGGGCTGCACGCCCCTGGCGCAATTCCTCAGCCCCCCGGCATCATCCGCCGACGTGGTGATGACCGTGCTTCCACGGTGGTGCCGTGTCGGTGGGGGTGTTTATTCTGGTTTGGTCTTGAGCCTTCCGGGCATCGAGTATCGGGCTCTCATGAGAGGCGAACGCGCATGGCAGCGTTAGGTGCACGGCAGTCGCAGCAGTCGGCGCCAGCAAGGTTGACCAGCGCCGCCGCGTTGCTCGTGGCTGCGGTACTGGCTCTTGCTGCGTGCGGTGGTGGTGTTGAGGGCAGTGGGCCGGTGGTGAGGGGCGACGTGGTCACGTCGCCCGAGACGGCGACGGCCTCGGCCGCCGCGGCCCAGGCGACGTTGTCGGTATCGACCGCGTCGACACCGGGCGTTGTCGGCACCGCGATCGCGCTCGCAGTCTCGGGAGGGTCAGGTGACGGGGCCGTCACCTTTGCGTCAGCGGGCAGCGGCTGCTCGGTCAGCGGGTCCGCACTCAGTGCCACCACCGCGGGCTCCTGCACGGTGATCGCGACGAAGGCGGCATCGTCCGGCTACCTCGAGGCCACGAGCGCGCCCGTGACATTCACGTTCACTTCTGCAAGTGCCAGTGCTGTTCCGACCTTCGGGTTCTCTGTTTCGGGCACCCCGTCGATAGCCGCCGTGGGCGACGCGATCGCCCTGTCTGCGACAGGTCTCCCGGGCACCGGCACGGTGGTCTTCATGACGACGACCGACGGCTGCATGGTTACCGGTTCGTCGCTGACCAGGCCGACACCGGGCACCTGCAGCCTCTACGCGACGCAGGGAGCCGCGCGGACGTGGGAGGCAGCGTCCTTCACCTTCTTCGCCCGTGACCAGACGGGCGTGGCGCCAACGATGTGGCAATCGCCGCCTCCCGGCTGCGGTGCATACTGGCGCGCCCTCGTGTCCATCCTCGGAACCAGCCCGCTTTCGAGCATGGAGCCAGCGACGCAGTTGGGTCAGGATCTCAGCGGAATGCCTTCCCCGTATTTCTGCGGTGATACCTGGATTCCAGGCGGATTCCTCGACACCGGCTGGGACATTGAAAACAGCCGGCGAACCGTTGAGTTCGCGGGGTGGAACACGGCAAAGGATGGGTCCGGGGTGGCCTATACGCCCGGTGTGCCCGCCCCGATCCCGACTCCGCGAGTGAAACTCTTCACGGTCTACGCGCAATGGCGCACCTGCTGCACGGTCTCCTTCGAGGCAGGTGGCGGGTCCGGTTCGATGAGCCCGATGACTGGGTCGGTTGGCTCCAGTGTCACGTTGCCGAACGTGTCCTTCACTCGCCCCGGCTATGCCGCCGCGGAGTGGTACGAGACCAAGGCCTCGATGAGCATGCTGTGTGTCTACGGTCAATTCAACAACCTCTGCCCCGTGGGCCTCTCGGAGACTTCCTGGCCCGCGAGTTCGCAGCTCTTCCTCGACAGGTCCTACGTCCTCCAGCCGGACTGGCAGCCGGCGTGGACCGTCGCCTTCGATGGCAACGGCGGGAGCCTTGGCGCTGCTGCGCAGATGCCACCGGAGGTGTTCTGGAACAAGGAGCCTCGTGCCTTGGACCTGAACCGGTTTGCGCGTTCCGGCTACAAGTTTGCCGGCTGGAACACGAGGAGCGACGGCACCGGCACGGCCTACTCCCAGCGCCAGGTCATGACGCCGCCCGCGGATATCACGCTGTATGCCCAATGGTCATGCACGGCCTGCTACACGGTCTCCTTCGATGCGAACGGTGGTTCGGGAGCGCAGGCGACCCCGCTGACCTCGGCGGGCGGCTCGAGCGTGACGGCCCCGGCGGGCTCCGGCTACACCCGAGCGGGGTACGAATTTGCCGGATGGAACACGGCGGCCAATGGCACAGGCACGGCATATGCCGCAGGGGCCAGTTTCATTCCGACGTCGAGCATGACGCTCTACGCCCGATGGGGCTGCAAGCCTTTCACGGTGACGATCACCGCTACACGTTTTGGCTCGAACAAGGCATCGGTGTCGTTCAAGACGACTAGCGAATTGCCGATGACCACGTTGACCGCGAAGACAACGGACGGCGGGCAGACCGCGACCGTCACCACGACGTCGAAACTCGGGGTGATCACAGTAAGCGGCCTGGACAGAAACAAGACGTACAAGTTCACCGTGACGGGTACGAACGCTGCAGGCTGCTCGTACAGCTCAGGGGAGACGAAAACCCGCGTGTAGAGGTGGGGTCGGCCCCGAGGCATCAGGGGACGATGCCGATGCAGGTCGCCGCGCGGAACGCCGCGAAGGGACCACCGGTAGCCCCTCCTCGGGGGCCGCCTCGACTCCCTCTCTGGACACTCGAAACATCAGTCTGGCCGACCTCTCGGCGAGCGTGCAGTCCACAACCACGATTGGGCCGAGGGAAGCCCCTATCCGGCGGTCGCAGTGACTCGGATGGCCAGGCCCGGCTGCCCGGACACCACTGAGAGGGCGCCTACCTCGATGGCGATGGTGTCGCACCCGGCTCGGGTCAGCAATGCGCTGACGGCGGCCTCGCGCCTGACCCACAGCTCCCGTGCCTGGGTGGTTTCGGGCTCGAGGTGTGTCGCGGTACAGGTCACGGTCGCGTCTGCCGAGCCCTTCGCGAGGATGTTGACGACGCGCCGCATGCCGGCCTTCGCGGCGGGCGACAGGTCGGCCGACCCCCGCCGGAAGCGGGCGGTGAACTCCCCCGCGTCGGGCTGGGCCGAGGCGGACTGGGCCGCGGACTGCTGGGGGGGCGGACGTGCCCACGGTGATGCCGGTCGCCAGTGCGATCGACGTGTAGGGGCCCTGGTATCCGACGAACTGCAGGGTGTGGCCGCCGGGCGTGACCCAGCTCGGGATCGTCAGGCCCATCGTCACGGTCCCCGTGCCGCACGGGCCTGCTGACATGATCCACCCCGGATCGGTCGGGGCCGCACAGGGCTCGATGTCGAAGACGGGTTGTGGCCCTCAGCCGGGGGTCTGCTTGGCCCCAGGCTTGACGACGATCGTGACGATGATGAGCGCGATCGCGAGGATGAGGGCGATCCCGGCAAGCCGCACCATGGTGGCCTGGGCGACGCTGATGGCTGCCGACACCAGCACGGAGTTGTTCGTATCGCTCGAAACCACTCCAGACACCGCGGTGCCCGCGGCGAAGGACCCGATGAGCAGCACTGCCGAGGGGACCGCCAGTGAGATGCCGGTAACCCTCCAGCGTCGGACGGGCCCCCGGCGATCGCACATGCCGGCAAGGACGAGCAGGGCTAGAGCCCCAAGGAGGAGTACCCACCACGCTCCGACGAGCGTCAGGGCCGTTCGGATGAGCCCCAGACCGGACCCATCGACGTCAAGGGTCAGCCTTTCGCCACCCCCGGATGCGTCTGCAACATCATTCGGGTCGGCCGGGATCGCCGCGTCGACCTTGTGAATTTCGACGAGCACACGCGAGGCGACGGGCTTGATATCCACCGCGATCTTCGCCCCCTCCTCGACCGCGCCGTACACGGCGTGGATCGCCACGGAGATCGCATCCTCGGAGGCGCGCAACCCCACCGCCGCGGCCTGCGAGAGGGGGGCGGCCTCGCTCTCCAATCGGGCCTTGACCACTGGGTTCGCATCACCGGCAAGGCTGTCGATGACCGCTGAGCCAGCTGCCCTGCCAGCAAGGTCCTCAGCGAGTACCGACATCACCGTGGACGTCGCGTGGTCCGCCGTCCCCATGAGGAGCCAGACGCTCGTACCGCTCAGGGCGATGAAGGCCAGGAGCGCCCCCGAGACGGCGAGCAGGTACTTGGCGAACGTGCGCATGTGACGTCCTCCTTCCACGGCCGCTGACGGAGCCGACATTAGGGTTTCCGCGGGCACCGCGTCCACGGAATGCAACGGTTGTCCCACGGCGCTCGGTCGTTCGTGCGGCGAGCAGCTCAGCAGTTTCTGTTGATCGACTGTTGTTTCTGCCCTAGCGTGGCGACATGACCGCACAGGCCCTGCCGCAGGTGAACCCGCACGACGACTCCTTCTATCAGGACCCGTTCCCGACCTACGCGATGCTGCGCTCCGAGGCGCCGGTCTACGAGATCCCCGATACCCCCGGGCTGTTCTTCGTCACGACGTGGGCGCTCGTGCGCGAGGCGCTCATGGATCCCTCGCGGTTCTCGAACGTGATGCCCCATGCGCGTCGCACCTCGCCCCCGGCCGAGGTGGCCGCCGATGTCGAGGCGCTTCGGGCACAGGGCTACCCATACACGCCGGCCCTCGGCACGAACGACCCTCCGCAGCACACGCGGTACCGCAAGATGGTCAACCGCGCCTTCACCGTCCGGTCGCTCGCATGGATGGAACCCCTCGTCGACGAGGTGGCCGACCAGTTGGCCGCCGCCCTGCCCGATGGCGAGGTCGTCGACATCATGGAGGCCGTCACGATCCCGCTGCCCGT
>WLND01000075.1 GCA_009726075.1 Actinomycetota bacterium | reverse complement strand
GTAGTTCTCAACGAGCTGGACCTCGTCGAAGGAGGCCTTGCCGATCGGGAACTGCAGGTTCGAGTGCTTATCGACGCGGAACTCAATCTTGCCGCCCTTGATGTCGGCGACGGCCTTGGCGACGTCCATGGTCACCGTGCCGGTCTTCGGGTTCGGCATCAGGCCACGCGGGCCCAGGACCTTGCCGAGGGTTCCGACCTTGCCCATGAGGTCCGGGGTCGACACTGCGGAGTCGAAGTCGGTCCAGCCGCCCTTGACCTTCTCGATCAGGTCGTCGGAGCCGACGAAATCGGCACCTGCAGCCCGCGCTTCATCGGCCTTCTCGCCGTTGGCGAAGACCAGGACCCTGGCGGTCTTGCCGGTGCCGTGCGGGAGGTTGACGGTGCCGCGGACCATCTGGTCGGCCTTGCGCGGGTCGACGCCGAGGCGGATCGACACCTCAACAGTCGGGTCGAACTTCGTCGAGACGGTGCCCTTGGCGATGCGGACGGCGGCGAGCGGCGAGTACAACTCGTCGGGGTTGATCTGCTCGGCGGCCTTCATGTATGCCTTGCTGCGCTTCATTGCTGCTCCTTCGCAGGGTGTGGTCGGCGAGCCGCGCTGGCTCTCCCACTCGGTGATGCGCCGACCTGGTCGCAGGACGGCGAGGTGAAACGGAACACAGTCGGCTAGGCCGAGACGGTGATGCCCATCTGGCGGGCGGTGCCCTCGATGATCTTCATCGCTGCTTCGACATCGTTGGCGTTGAGGTCGGGCATCTTCGTCTCGGCGATCTGCCGAACCTGATCCTTGGAGATGGATCCGGCCTTGACCTTGTGCGGCTCGCCGGAACCCTTTTCGAGGCCTGCGGCCTTAAGGATGAGGCGTGATGCCGGAGGAGTCTTGAGCTCGAACGTGAACGACCGGTCGTCGTAGACGGTGATCTCAACAGGGATGACGTTGCCCTTTTGGCTTTCCGTCGCGGCGTTGTAGGCCTTGCAGAATTCCATGATGTTCACGCCGTGCTGACCAAGTGCGGGGCCGACGGGCGGTGCGGGGTTCGCTGCGCCTGCCTTGATCTGAAGCTTGATCAGGCCGGCGACCTTCTTCTTCGGTGCCATGATGTTCGGGTCCTTCTTCTGGTGAGAACCGAAGGCGGCGCCTTCGGGTGTCGATCTAGTTCTTGACGACCTGGTTGAACGCGAGCTCGACCGGTGTCTCGCGGCCGAAGATCTCGACCATTCCGGTGATCTTCTGGGCCTCGATGTTGATCTCGGAGATGGAAGCGTGCAGTGTCGCGAACGGGCCATCGACGACGGTCACCGAATCGCCGACGGCGAAGTCGATCTCGACGACCGGCATTGACGTTCCGAGCGGTCCGCCGCCGGTCGTGGTTGCGCCGGCCTTCTTCTCAGGCACGGGTGCGAGGATGCCAACGACCTCATCGAGCGACAGCGGCGAGGGCTGGTGACCGTGGCCCACGAACCCGGTGACACCGGGCGTGTGGCGGACCGTGCCCCAGGATTCGTCTGTCATTTCCATGCGCACGAGGACATAGCCCGGGAACTTGTTGCGCTTGATCTGCTTGCGCACGCCGCCCTTGATCTCGGTGACGTCCTCGACCGGAACCTCGACCTGGAAGATGTAGTCCTCCATGTTGAGCGAAGTGATCCGTGATTCGAGATTGCCCTTGACCTTGTTCTCGTAGCCCGCGTAGGAGTGGATGACGAACCAGTCGCCGGGTGCGCTGCGCATCTGCTCACGAAACGCCTCGACCGGGTCGACCTCGTCCTCGTCATTCGCCGCTGCGGCCTCGGCCTCGGCCGCCGCGAGGGCCGCAACCTCCTCAGCCGCGGCCTGCTCTGCGATGGCCTCGGCCATCTGCTCTGCGAAGGCCGCCTCAACCGCCCCATCGTCGACGACGGCGTCAGCCTGAATGGCATCGGCGTCGGCGGACCGGCCGAAAGGATCCACCGTGGGTGACACGGCGGTGACGTTCTCGTCCTGATCGGACACGATGGTCAATCTCCTTGTTCGGGGAAGGGCTGATGGATGGTGCTTCTAGCCGAAGACGAACAGGACGCCCTTGGTGAAGACATAGTCGAATCCGGCGATGATCGTGGAGATGATCGCGACGAAGATGATGACGACCGTCGTGTAGGCGATGAGTTCCTTGCGTGTCGGCCAGATGACCTTGCGCAGTTCGACCATGATCTGCCGGATGAAGAGTGCAATGCGCGCAAAAAAGCCCTTGCGCGGACGCGCATTGCCTTCAGGGCGCTCGTGCGACACGTCGGTATCGGTCATGCCTGCCTTCTTCGTCCGATGAAACCTGGTCAATCTGCCGAACTTGATCATGCTGGCCTTGCTGTGCAGGGCCGGAGGGAATTGAACCCCCAACCGCCGGTTTTGGAGACCGGTGCTCTACCAATTGAGCTACGACCCTGTGGCGTACCGAGTGTCACCCTGCGGGCAGGCTGACGCCAACGGAACAACCGCGCTAGGGAGTCTACGGGCCCGCCTGCGAAACGGTCCAATCGCACCCTGCGGCAACGCCTGAGGAGCCCGTCGACGGTCGGTCGCGCATGGGGGACGCCCCTGACAGGGAGATGTCGGCAAATGAAAGACTTGCGTCATGACCTCCCGGATATCCGACCGTATCGCCGCCATCGCCGAATCCGCCACGCTCGCCGTCGATGCGAAGGCCAAGGCCCTCAAGGCCGCCGGACGCCCGGTCATCGGCTTCGGTGCGGGCGAACCAGACTTCCCGACCCCGGACTACATCGTCCAGGCAGCCATCGCGGCCTGCGCCCAACCGAAGTGGCACCGCTACACCCCGGCCGGCGGCCTGCCTGAACTCAAGGACGCGATCGCGTCGAAGACGCTGCGCGACTCCGGCTACTCGGTGACCGGATCCCAGGTGCTCGTGACCAATGGCGGCAAGCAGGCGCTGTACAACGCGTTCGCCACCCTTCTCGATCCGGGCGACGAGGTCATCCTCCCGGCCCCGTACTGGACCACGTACCCGGAGTCCATTCGGCTGGCCGGCGGGGTTCCGGTCGAGGTCATGACCGACGAGACCACCGGCTTTCGCGCCTCGGTCGAACAGCTCGAGGCGGCCAGGACCCCCCGCACGAAGGTGCTGGTGTTCGTCTCGCCCTCGAATCCAACGGGCGCCGTCTACTCCCCCGCCGAAGTCAAGGCGGTCGGCGAGTGGGCCCTCGAACACGGCATCTGGGTCGTGACCGATGAGATCTATGAGCACTTGGTCTACGGCGATGCCGAGTTCTCGTCCATGCCTGTGCTCGTCCCCGACCTGGCCGATACCTGCATCGTGGTCAACGGTGTTGCCAAGACCTATGCCATGACCGGATGGCGGGTCGGCTGGATGATCGCACCGGCCGATGTCGTGAAGGCCGCGACCAACCTGCAGTCGCATGCCACCTCGAATGTCGCGAACGTGTCGCAGATCGCAGCCCTCGCGGCGGTGTCAGGCGACCTGTCGGCCGTCGACGAGATGAAGATCGCCTTCGATCGGCGGCGCCAGCTCATCACCGGCCTCCTCGACGCCATTCCGGGGGTGACCTGCCCATTGCCCGAGGGCGCGTTCTACGTCTATCCGTCGGTTCGCGAGCTCGTGGGACGGTCGCTGCGCGGGGTCACCATCGAGTCGTCCGCTCAGCTCTCCGGGCTCATCTTGGACGAGGTCGAAGTGGCCGTCGTGCCGGGCGAGGCCTTCGGCACCCCCGGGTACCTGCGGCTCTCGTACGCCACGTCCGATGCCGATATCACCGAGGGCGTCGGACGAATGGCCGCGCTGATCGCCAAGGCAGAGTAGGGCCTGCTGCGGCAGCGGTCAGAGCACGCAGCCGACGAGTTGCGGCTCCGGCTGCAGTTCGACGCCGAAGGCCGCCCGAACCCTCCCGCGGATGTGGCGGGCGAGTTCGAGCACGTCGGCTGCGGCGGCGCCGTCGCGGGTCGTCAGGGCCAGGGTGTGCTTTGTCGATACCCGAGCCCGTGACTCTGTCCGGACCTGCCATCCACGGGGGATGCCTGCCTGCTCGATCAGCCAAGCGGCACTCAGCTTCACCCCGTCACTCGAGGGGTACCGCGGGCAGTCGGTCGGCAGCGCCGACGACAGTGCCATGCTCACGATCGGGTTGGTGAAGAATGATCCGGCACTGCGCGAGTCGGGGTCGGCGTCGTCCAGAACCATGCCCTTGCCTCGCCGAAGCCGCAGGACCGCGTCTCGGATCGCCGACACCGAGCTCGCCTCCCCGTGGCCGACCCCGAGCTCGTCTGCCAATTGGGCGTACCTGACTGCACTCGACGGCGTCTTGGCCAACCGGTACGAGACCGCCAGCACCGCCCAGCGGTCGGGCTCTGTCTTGAATGCACTGCCGCGGTACGTGAAACCGCACCGCTCTGGGGTGAGGTCGCGCACGAGCCCGTCGAGCCTGTCGTAGGCCCGCACGCCCGCGATGGTCTGCGAGACGTCCTGCCCGTAGGCGCCGACGTTCTGCACGGGGGTCGCACCCACCAGCCCCGGGATGCCAGCCATGGCCTCGATGCCCGCCCACCCATTCGACACTGCCAGCGATACGACCTCGCTCCACGGCTCGCCGCACGCTGCAGTCATGACCACATGGTCGGGGTGGTCGGCGATCGCAAGGCCCCTGATCCGCAGCGCGACAACCGTTCCGTCGAAGCCTTCATCGGAGCAGACCAGGTTGCTGCCCCCTCCGAGGAGCAGGACGGGGGCTCCGTCCGCATCCAGACGCGCGAGCACCTCAACAACCTGCTGCTCAGTGTCGGCGACCAGGAAATCCTTGGCCGGGCCCCCGACGCGCAGCGTCGTATGGTCGGCGAGGCGAGTGGTCATGGTGGCAGCCTACGAGCGACGCGCCTCAGGGTCGGGGGCACAGGAGGTCGGTACGGCCCCTGAAACGCTGGAGGATGCGGTCGTACGTCTTCTTGGATTCCTTGTCGCGGTAGGCCGGGTCGGTGTCGTGATATGCGTGGTGCCGATCCTGCCTCAGCGGTTGTTCGCCGGCCGGCACCACGATGCGGCCGATCCCACTGGCCGCGCCGTACTCGCGCAGCGCGAGCGACCACTCCATGTCGGCATTGCGGTAGAACACCGCCTTCGGGTTCGGCGGGCACTCGCGCGCGGCAGCCGCGCGGACCACCATGAGGTAGCCGAGGACGGCATCGACCTCGCCGGCGCCTGCATCGGCAAAGGTGCGCCACGCATCGTCGACGTTGACGTTGACCCCGCGCCAGCCGGAGGCGATGACCGATGGATCCTCGAAGGTCGCGAGGATCGAGGGGAGTGCATCGCCCGTGAGGATCGTCGACACGTCCATGACCCCGAACAGCGGGCTTCGCACCACGGATGCGAGGGCGGCAACCCCGGCCGCCCAGCCAACACGGCTCAGGAGCGGCTCGACGTGAAGCTCGGTGACGCGACCCGGATACTCAGCCGCCAACTCGTGCAGGCGCAGGCCTGCGTCTTGGACATTGCCGCAGTCAAGGGCGACGACCGTCACTCGATCATCCGAGTTGGCCATCAAGGCCCGAATACAGGTCTCGAGATCGTCCGCCCACCCATCAACGAGGAGCGCCATGGTGCACGCGGCTTCGGGAAGCGACGGGGCGGTTGCGAGCAGCGCCGCAAGGGTCGCGTGGACCACGAACGGCGGCTTCTGCGTCAGCTCAACGCCCTCAGCGGTGTCCTTGACCACCCAGCCGAACTCTGCGATCTCGGCACGCAGCTCATCGGACCGGGCAAAGTCCTTGGCAGCCCGCGCCGCCGTCCGCTCGGCCGCGAGCGCGAGAACGTGATCTGGAGCGGTG
The DNA here is from genome assembly GCA_009726075.1 of Actinomycetota bacterium. Taxonomy (GTDB): domain Bacteria; phylum Actinomycetota; class Actinomycetes; order S36-B12; family S36-B12; genus WLND01. The sequence goes on along the minus strand of WLND01000075.1, from coordinate 1,385 downwards.
GTCATGCCAGCCGAACGATCGCCTGGGCCTTGCCGAGCACCGTCTGGCCCTGGCTCGAGGCCGTGATGACGACCTTGACGCAGTTATCGTCCAGCAATTCGGTCACCTTCGCACCGACCTCGAGGAGTGCCCCGCGGTCGTCGTCCGGCACCACGACCGGCCGAGTGAACCGAACCGCGTACTCGACCACCGCACCGGGGTCACCCACCCAGTCGGTGACGACTCGGATGGCCTCGGCCATGGTGAGCATGCCGTGCGCGATGACGTTCGGGAGCCCGACCGAGGTCGCGACGCGCTCGTTCCAGTGAATGACATTGAAATCCCCGGACGCCCCCGCGTAGCGGACGAGATCGACGCGCGCGAGCGGAAAGGACGCCGGCGGTAGCTCGGTACCGACTGCGACATCGGCGAAGCGCACCCGGGCCGTCATCAGGCGTCGGCCCCACGTGAGACGAGAACCGAGGTAGCGGTCGCGACCTGCTCCCCCGCAACCGTCGCAATGATGGCCTTCGTCGTGAGCATGTCGTTGCCCGCGACCGTGCGGACGTTGTCGATCGATGTTCGCACGACGAGCTCGTCGCCGGCCATGATCGGGCGGGTGTACGAGAACTGCTGCTCAGCGTGGACCACCCGCGAGTAGTCGAGGCCGAGCTCGGGATCATGCACGACCGACGAACTTGCCTTCAGCGTGAGGCTGATGACGAACGTGGGCGGCGCGATGAGGTCGGCGTAGCCGAACCCGTTGGCCGCTTCCACGTCAAAGTAGACCGGATTCCTGTCGCCGAGTGCCGTGGCGAATTCGCGGATCTTCTCGCGACCAACAAGGTAGGGCTCACTTGCCGGATACATCCGGCCGATGAAATCAGGGTTAAGCGCCATGGGTCAACCCTTCGTCGAGGAACGGGTCAGCGGGTTTCCTTGTGCACCGTGTGCTTGTTGCAGTTGGTGCAGTGCTTCTTGGCCTCGAGGCGATCAGGGTCGTTCCGGCGGTTCTTCTTCGTGATGTAGTTGCGGTGCTTGCAGTCCTCGCACGCCATGGTGATCTTCGGTCGGACGTCAGTGGCCTTGCCCATGGGACTTCCTCTTCCTGGCTCGCCGCTGGAGTGCGACTGGTGATCCGAACATCGTGCCTTGCGGTGGTACTGCTCCTCACGGAGTAGCGGAGGCCGGACTTGAACCGGCGACACAGCGATTATGAGCCGCTTGCTCTACCAACTGAGCTACCCCGCCCCGCGAAGGCGCATTTCGGCGGGTGCCGTCCTGTGCCTCTGCCGAGCCCCCAAACGGAATCGAACCGTTGACCTTCTCCTTACCCTGGAGACGCTCTACCGTCTGAGCTATGGGGGCCTGAAGCCACCAAAGCGTATACGAGGCGGGGCCAGTCG
>WLND01000074.1 GCA_009726075.1 Actinomycetota bacterium | reverse complement strand
TGCAGCGCAGGATGCGAGCCCTCGAGCCGGTCGTGCAGGCCCTCGATGCCGGCGTCGAACAGCGCGGTCGCATCGGCATCGGCGCGGACGAGGCGCGACATCTCCCACAGGGCATATGACGGTGCAGCGGAGACGATATCGCCGGCCGGGCCGATGATGTCGACGACATTCACCGAGGTGTCGTCGCCAAGCAGGCTCATGACGACCGCCGGGCCGATCGCGGCCTGCGATCCGGCGATGAGCTCGCCGCGCCAGGTGACGCGCTGGTACGGCATCATCGAGCGGGCGCGGGCCACGAGTGCGCCATTGGTGAGCTTGGCGATATCCGGGCGCTGCTCGCGGAAGCCGTCCGCAAGGGCTGTCTCCTCCTCCAGATCGGGGAAGGAGGTCGCGGTCAGGGTCCAGGTGGTGCGGTCGGCGATGCGCTGGCTCACCTCGGCATTGATGTCGGACGGCGAGTCCAGGTGCGGGGGAGCATCGGGGTGGCTGCCGAAGAAGGCGGCGTCGATGCCTGCCCAGCCGATGCCGCTGCGGATGCCGACGAGCCGGGCCATGGTGACGTTCACGTAGAGGTGGCCGTAGCAGAAGGCCCCGAACGGCCAGGCCGCGAAGTCGATCGACTCCTCTGCCGTCACGGCGCCGAGTGCCGCGTAGCCCATCGACGAGCCGGGGAGCATGTGCGGGATCCAAGCCATGCTGGCACCCAGCGGTGTGATCGGGTCGGGCAGCACGTCGTTGGCGTTGAACCGGGTGTACACCGGGAATCGGGTGTTCAGGTCGGTGTCGATGCACCACTTCTGGTCAGTCATGTCGCGCTCCGGTTCTCGTGGGTGTGCGGAGTCTAGGGACAGCTGCCTGCTCCGTCAGAAATCACCGGCTGCATGTCGAAGGGTGGCGAGGGTGCCGACCAGGTCTGTGACAGCGTCGGCGGTCAGGCCCGGGTGCTCGAAGACTCGGTCGTTGAGGGCCTCCGTCGCCCGCTCGGCCAGGCCGCGTCCCGCTGCGGTGAGCTCGATGAGCGTGGTGCGGCGATCGGTGGGATGGGCAGTCCGCTGGACGAGGCCGGCTGCCTCCAGCCGGTCCACCGCATTGGTCACGCTCGTCTGGTGCACCTGGAGCCGCGACCCGATGGTGCGCATCGGCAGCGACCCCCGCCGGCTGAAGTAGATGAGCATGAGCACCTCGTACCGGGCGAAGGTGATCCCGAAGGGTCGAAGGACCGCCTCGACCCTGGCAAGGACGAGCTGCTGGGCGCGCATCAGCGACGTGATGGCCGCCATGCCGTCCGCGGACGCGACCCAGCCGTGCGCGATCCACTGGCGGTGCGCCTCGGCAATGGGGTCGATGGGCAGTCCGGGCGCGTCGCCCTGCTTGGGCGCGTAGCTGCTTGGGCGATGGGGGTTCTCTGTCGCCGTGGTCGTCATATCGGTATTCTGTCATCCGTTAGTTGGACGTCCGACCATCTGAGGTACTGTTCAGTCATCTGCCGGTCAGTCGGGCCGTCTGTGCACGATCAAGGTCTGCCCAAGTCCTGCCCAAGTCCTGCCCAAGTCCTGCCCAAGTCCTGCCCAAGTCCTGCCCCAGTTCTGTTCGAGATCCGCCCATGATCCGCCCATGATCGCCAGGGGACGACCCTCCACCCGGAGGCAACCGTCCGTGAGGAGTCCGAGATGACCCAGCCGCCTGACCTCCACGTCCCGGTCAATCCGGTGCGCTTCGTCACTGCTGCGAGCCTGTTCGATGGTCACGATGCGGCGATCAACATCATGCGCAGGCTTCTCCAGTCCCAGGGCGTTGAGGTCGTGCATCTCGGCCACGACCGAAGTGTGGATGAGGTCGTCACGGCCGCGCTGCAGGAGGACGTCCAGGGCATTGCGATCTCGTCGTACCAGGGCGGCCACGTCGAGTACTTCAGCTACCTCGTCGAGCGGCTCGCCGAGCGCGGAGCCAGCCACGTCAAGGTCTACGGCGGCGGCGGCGGAGTCATCGTGCCCGAGGAGATCGCCGAGCTCGGGGCCAAGGGCGTCCATATCTTCAGCCCGCAGGACGGTCAGCGCCTTGGCCTCCCGGGCATGATCAACCAGCTTGTCACCGAATGCGACGTCGATCTCGCGGCGGGCGGCGCTGATCTCGAGGCAGTCCTCGCCGGCTCGCCGGCGGCCCTGGCGCGCGCAATCACGGTGCTCGAGGCGGGCACCGACCCGGCGCTGGCGGAGGCCCTTCGCACCGCGGCCGCTGGCTCGAGCACTCCCGTGCTCGGCATCACCGGCACGGGAGGGTCGGGCAAGTCCTCGCTGACCGACGAGCTCCTTCGCCGTTTCCGCCGAGATAGCCAGGACAAGCTGCGCATCGCCGTGCTCGCCATCGACCCATCGCGCCGGCGCGGCGGCGGAGCGCTGCTCGGCGACCGTATCCGCATGAACACCATCGACCCCGATGTGATCTTCTTCAGGTCGCTCGCCACCCGCGATGCGGGCCAGCAGATTCCGGCCGCGCTCGACGACATCGTCGCGGCGTGCAAGGCATCCGGCTTCGACCTCGTCATCGTCGAAACCCCCGGGATCGGCCAGGGCGATGCCGCCATCGTGCCGCACGTCGACACCTCGCTCTACGTCATGACCCCTGAGTACGGGGCGCCCTCGCAGCTCGAGAAGATCGACATGCTCGACTTCGCCGATGTCGTCGCGGTGAACAAGTACGAGCGGCGGGGGGCTGAGGATGCCCGCCGCGATGTGGCGCGGCAGACGGTGCGAAACCGCGGCTCCTTCGGAACTCCGTGGGAGGACATGCCGGTCTTCGGCACCAGCGCGGCTCGTTTCGACGACGATGGTGTCTCGGCGCTGTATCAGTACGTCAAGGGGTTGTTGGGCGAGAAGGGGCTCGCGCACTTCGACGGCGTGCTCCCAGTCGTCATCGGCCGCACATCCACCGGCCTCGTTGGCATCCTGCCGCGGGGGCGCGAGCGGTACCTGGCTGAGATTGCCGAAACCGTCCGCTCCTACCATGCCGATACCGAGCGGCAGGCGGCAACGGCACGGTCACTGCAGCAACTCGGTGCCACGCGCGCACTGCTCGAAGGCTCGGGCCAAGGCGATGCAGCGCAGGCCGTGGGCGTCCTGATCGACGAGACCGGTCGCCAGCTGAGCAGCGATGTGCGAGAGCAGCTCCGCGACTGGCCGGCGCTGCGCGACACGTATGTCGGCGACGAGCAGGTCTACATCATCCGCGGCAAGGAGATTCGCACGCCGCTGACCGTCACTACCCTGTCGGGCTCGCGCGTACCCCGAGTTTCGCTGCCCCGTGATGACGAGGACGGCGCGCTCGTGCGGTTCATCCGCTCCGAGAACCTGCCGGGCTACTTTCCGTTCACCGCGGGAGTCTTCCCCTTCAAGCGCAAGGAGGAGGCGCCGGCCCGCATGTTTGCCGGCGAGGGCGACGCCGCCCGCACGAACCGCCGGTTCCACCTGCTCAGCGCTGGCCAGCCCGCAACACGCCTGTCGACCGCATTCGACTCGGTGACCCTGTACGGCCGCGACCCGTCGCCGCAGCCAGACATCTTCGGCAAGGTCGGCACATCGGGGGTCTCGATCGCGACGCTCGACGACATGCGCGACCTCTACGCCGGCTTCGACCTCTGTTCGCCCACGACATCGGTCTCGATGACGATCAACGGCCCGGCGCCGGCGATCCTCGCGATGTTCCTCAACACGACGATCGACCAGCAGCGCGACCAGTTCGCCGAGCGGGAGGGCCGGGCGCCCGATGCCGTCGAGGATGCGCAGCTGCGCGAGCGGGCGCTGGCGACCGTGCGCGGCACCGTTCAGGCCGACATCCTCAAGGAGGATCAGGGGCAGAACACCTGCATCTTCTCCACCGAGTTCGCCCTGCGCTGCATGGCCGATATCCAGCAGTGGTTCATCGACCATTCCGTCCGGAACTTCTACTCGGTCTCCATCAGCGGGTACCACATTGCTGAGGCCGGGGCGAACCCGATCAGCCAGTTGGCGTTCACCCTCTCGAACGGATTCACCTACGTCGAGGCGTATCTTGCGCGCGGCATGAAGATCGATGACTTCGCGCCAAACCTGTCGTTCTTCTTCTCCAATGGGATGGACGCCGAGTACACGGTGCTCGGCCGGGTGGCGCGCCGCATCTGGGCCGTCGCGATGCGCGACAAGTACGGGGCGGATGAGCGAGCCCAGAAGCTGAAGTACCACGTGCAGACGTCCGGCCGTTCCCTGCACGCGCAGGAGATGGACTTCAACGACATCCGGACTTCGCTCCAGGCCCTGTGCGCCCTGTACGACAACGCGAACTCTCTGCACACCAACGCCTATGACGAAGCCGTGACGACGCCGTCGGCGCAGTCGGTTCGTCGGGCACTCGCGATCCAGATGATCATCGATCAGGAGTGGGGACTGTCGGCGAACGAGAACCCGCTCCAGGGCTCGCATATCGTCGATGAGCTCACCGAACTCCTCGAGGAGGCGGTGCTCGTCGAGTTCGAGCGCATCGCTGATCGGGGCGGCGTCCTCGGCGCCATGGAGACCGGCTACCAGCGGGGTCGGATTCAGGACGAGTCCATGCTCTACGAGCACCGCAAGCACGATGGCAGCCTGCCGATCATCGGGGTCAACACCTTCCTTGCCGATGCAAGCGCGGCAGTGCCCCCGACCGTTGAACTGGCGCGCGGGACCCAGGAGGAGAAGGATTCGCAATTGCAGCGCCTGGCCGACTTCCATGCCCGGCACCGTGACGAGGCACCTGCAGCCCTTACCCGGCTCAAGGAGGCGGCATCGACGGGCGGTAACGTCTTCGATGCGCTCATGGACGCAGTCCGCTCGTGCTCGCTCGGCCAGATCAGCGAGGCATTCTTCGAGGTAGGCGGCCAGTACCGCCGCAACGTCTGATCTTCAGCACTCAATCTAGGAGGAGTTCAACCATGACCACATCTGTGATCATCGCCGGTGCTCGCACGCCGATCGGCCGATTGCTCGGGAGCCTCTCGGGACTCAGCGCCACCGCGCTCGGTGGCATCGCGATTCGCGAGGCGCTGACCCGTGCCGGAGTCGCTGCTACCGATGTCGATGCAGTGATCATGGGCAACGTGGTGCAGGCGGGCGTGGGCCCGAACCCCGCACGTCAGGCGGCATTTGCCGGAGGCATCGGCTACGACGTGCCGGCGATCACGCTGAACAAGCTCTGCCTGTCGGGACTGAGCGCCATTGCCTACGCCGACCAGCTCATTCGGCTCGGCGAGCACGACGTGATCGTCGCCGGTGGCTTCGAATCGATGACCAATGCCCCGCATCTGATTCTGGATTCGCGCAAGGGCACGAAGTACGGGGCCGGCCGGATGGTCGATGCCCTCGATCAGGACGCTCTCACGTGCGCCTTCGACGGCATCTCGATGGGTGCAGCGACCGAGAAGTACCAGGCGTCGTACGGCCTGACTCGAGAGGCGCAGGACGCGTTCGCGAACCAATCGCATGCACGCGCAGCCAGTGCGACGGCCGAGGGCCGATTCGACGAGGAGATCGTCGCGGTCATGAACGCCAAGGGCGAACTCCTGCTCGGGCAGGATGAGGGAGTCCGTCCCTCCACCACCGCCGAGAGCCTCGCAAAGCTCCGTCCCGCATTCACTCCTGCGGGAGCGACCGAGCCCGGCACCATTACCGCCGGCAATGCCTCGCAGCTGTCAGACGGCGGCGCCGCGGTGGTCATGATGAGCCGTGCCCGCGCTGAATCCCTCGGCCTGACCTGGCTCGCCGAGGTCGGTGCCTACGGCAACGTCGCCGGGCCCGACCCGTCACTCGTCGTCCAGCCCGCGCGCGCCATCCGCGATGCTCTCCGGCGCGACGGCTCACTTGCCGTGGAGGACCTCGACCTGCTCGAGATCAACGAGGCCTTCGCTGGTGTTGCCCTTGCCTCGGCCGCGGACCTCGGAGTGTCGTCCGACATCACGAATGTCAACGGCGGTGCCATCGCACTCGGCCACCCGGTCGGCATGAGCGGCGCTCGACTCGTCCTCGCCCTCGCCCTCGAGCTCAGGCGTCGCGGAGGCGGTGTCGGCGCAGCGGCCCTGTGCGGCGGCGGCGGCCAAGGCGACGCACTCATCGTTCGCGTTCCCGGGAAGGCCTGATCATGGGTAGCGGTGCAGACTTCGACACCTATCGGCTCTCAGAGGATCACCTCGCGATTCGCGATGCAATCCGCGAGATCTCGACCGATCTCATCGCGCCGCACGCGGCAGAGGTCGACGAGACGAGCACGTTCCCCGATGCGGCCTATAAGGCGCTGCGGGCGTCGGGGTTCCATGCCCCTCATATTGCCGAGGAGTACGAGGGCGCCGGTGCGGATGCCCTGGCAACCTGCATCGTGATCGAAGAGGTGGCGCGAGCGTGTGCCTCGTCCTCGTTGATTCCCGCGGTGAACAAGCTGGGCACGATGCCGCTGATCATCGCGGCCTCAGACGAGCTGAAGGCCAAGTACCTCCCGCCCGTCGCGCGTGGCGACGCCCTCTTCGCCTATGCCCTCTCGGAGCGCGAGGCCGGATCGGACACGGCGTCGATGACCTGCCGGGCCGTCGCCGATGGAGACGACTGGGTCATCTCGGGCCAGAAGTCGTGGATTAGCAACGCCGGTGAGGCCGAGTACTACACGGTGCTGGCCGTCACCGACCCTGATGGAAAGCGCGGCAGCAATGTGAGCGCCTTCGTCGTCGAGAAGTCCGATGCGGGGTTCACCTTCGGGGAGCCTGAGCGCAAGATGGGCATCAAGGGCTCACCGACGCGCGAGCTGCTGTTCGACAAGGTACGCATCCCGGGCGACCGCATCGTCGGCGCACCGGGCACCGGCCTCAAGCTGGCCCTGAAGACCCTCGACCACACGCGCATCACCATCGGAGCGCAGGCGGTCGGCATTGCCCAGGGTGCCCTCGACTTCTCGCTCGGCTACGTCAAGGAGCGCCAGCAGTTCGGCAAGCGCATCTCGGAGTTCCAGGGGATCCAGTTCATGCTGGCCGACATGGCCATGGAGCTCGAGGCGGCCCGTCAGCTCATGTACGTGGCGGCGGCAAAGTCCGAGCGGGGCGACGCCGACCTCGCGTTCTTCGGGGCAGCCGCGAAGTGCTTCGCGTCGGACGTGGCCATGAAGGTCACGACTGATGCCGTGCAGCTGCTCGGCGGTGCGGGCTACACCAAGGACTTCCCGGTCGAGCGCATGATGCGCGATGCGAAGATCACCCAGATCTACGAGGG
>WLND01000073.1 GCA_009726075.1 Actinomycetota bacterium | reverse complement strand
GGCCGTCGCGGTTGGGTCGGTGGCGCGGGGCGAGAACGCCCGCTCAGCCCCGGTCGCCGGGGTGACCATGAGGCCCGCAGCCACGGCAACCGCTGCAATTCCGGCGACCATCGCCGCCGTCCGTCGTCCCACTCGCCCCATACGCAACATCGGTCCATCATCACCCGACGCGCCCCCGCGGGGTTACACCGGGGTCGGGTCGGCCGATTCTCCCTCGAGGCGGGCCACCCGGGCCTGCGCCGATCGCTGCGAGGGCGAGGCCGGGCCAAGGGTCAGGCTCAGGGTGCCCAGGAGCGCGGCGATGGCCGGCTTCGTCACCGTGAGGGGCACGGTGGGCAGGCGCAGGAGCGCCCGGTGCTCCGGAGGCATGGTCGAGACGGCCCCGGCGAAGAGCAGCGCGTAGGGGGCCCTGGCCGCGAGAGGGAAGGGGATGTTGCGAATGAAGTCCACGGTCTTGGCCGAGTTGGCGTCACCGCGTAGATCGGGGCCGTAGTCGGCGATCTGCTGCCGCAGCTCCGCCACTGTGCGCGGGGGGTCGACGACGCCGACGAGCTCGCCCGCCTTCGCCCACTCGCGCACATAGGCATCCGGGCCCCCCGGGATCGGGCCGCCCCAGACCTGATGGGTGGCCAGGAACGAGTCGGTGAACGCGACGTGAACCCAGCGCGGCAGTTCAGGGTCCGATGCGGCGTAGGGGGTGGGGCCCTGGGCCGTCTCGTCGCTACCGGTCACCTTGCGATGCAGGCCCCGCACGCGGGCGCACTCGCGATCGGCGGCGGCCTGATCGCCGAAGGTGACGACGGTGAGCCACTGGGTCGTGCCGGCGAGGCGTCCGAAGGCGTCGGTCTCGTAGCGGGAGTGCTGCATCACACCGGCCAGGGCACCCGGGTGCAGTGCCTGCATGAGTAGGGCGCGGACGCCGCCGACGATCGTCGGGAGGGATCCGTGCACCGCCCACGGGGCGGAATTCGGGCCGAAGTAGCCCAGGTCGGTGCCGTCGGCCATCGAGCGCACCCAGTCGGGTGCCCCGTCCGGATCCCCGGAAACGATCCGTCGAAAGCCTGCGGCGACCTGCTCGCGAGCTGAGCCGATCAGGGACAGCGGTGATGGAAGCACGACCAAAGCGTGCCTCCGATTGCGGTTCCGCGCATCTTTGACGTCCGCTGACGAGACGAATCCCCGTGAAAAGGAGCACGCCCGCGTCCGACGGGGGGTTCGGACGCGGGCGTGCTGATCGTGGGGTGCTAGCTCTTGGCCTTCGAAGCCTCGAGCTTGACGGGCACCTTCAAGGTCTGACCGTCGCGATTAACCGTAAGTTCTACTGTATCGCCCGGTGCGTAGGAGCGAACAGTCACGATCATCGATGTCGGGTCGGCGATCTGCTGGCCACCGACCAGCATGACCACATCATCCACCCGCAAGCCGGCCGCCGCAGCGGGACCGCCCTCGGTGACCTCGGCAACCTTGGCCCCGGGGCCCTCGAAGGTCATGTTCAACTGCACGCCCACGATCGGCGTGCTCGAGGTGCCCGTTGAGATCAGCTCATCGGTGATGCGCTTCACCACGTCGATCGGGATGGCGAATCCGAGGCCGATCGACCCCGGCTGGCCGGCGCCCGTGGGCATCGACGCGATCGCCGAGTTGACGCCGATGACGGCCCCTGCACCGTTGACCAACGGGCCACCGGAGTTTCCGGGGTTGATGGCCGCATCGGTCTGGATCGCGTTGATGAAGGCCTGCTCGCCCTCGCCGCCCGCTGTCACGGGACGATTGAGCGCGCTGACGATGCCGGTGGTGACGGTGCCCTGCAGCCCGAGCGGCGAGCCCACGGCGATCACCATGTCGCCCACGAGGAGGGCCTTGGAGTCACCGAGCGGCACGGCCTGCAGGCCGGTCCGATCGACCTTGACGACTGCGATGTCGTAGCCGGGATTGGCCCCCACGAGCTTGCCGGTCGCAGTCTTGCCATCGGAGAAGCTCACCTCGATCGTGCCGTCCTTGCCGGCCGCTCCGACGACGTGGTTGTTCGTGATGATGTAGCCGTCCTCGCTGATGACGAAGCCGGACCCGGTTCCGCCGCCGCTGGCACCGGTCACGTTGAGCTGGACGACCGTGGGTTGCACCGCGGCCGCGACGGCAGCGATCGACCCGGCTGCCGCTATCGACGTTGATCCTGCGGATGTCGACGTGATGCTCACGGCGGGCAGACTCGTCTTGGCGGCGTAGTAGCCGACCGCTCCGCCGACGGTGCCGCCCATCAGGGCGATGACCCCGGCCCCGGCGACCAGGCCCACGGCCCGGCCACGACGGCGCTTGCGGGGAGCGATCGGAAGGGCATAGCCCTCGTAGGGGTTCTGCGGCTCATAGGTCGATGGCTCATAGGGTGGAATCGGAATCGACACGCTGCCTCCTTGGCTGTGCAGCTCGGGCGGCTTGTCGCCCAGAGCTCTCGTACCAGTTTGACTCCGCTGAACCGCCCTCGGTTCCACTTTCTGGTGGAAATCACCAGCCTTAACCCAACCCTTACAAAGCCCTTATCTTGGGCGAATTCCGATGTTTGTGCGAGGAGGAAACGAGTGGTCCAATAGGCATATGCCTTCCCCCCACGGGCGCGCGCTCCTCGCCTGCTCCACCATCGCCGCTGTGCTCGCCGCCACCGCATGGGCCACCAACGCGTCGGCCGACATGCCCACCGACCCCGGCGGCTCCGGCAGCAGCAGTGCGTCGGCCTCGGCCAGCGCGACCCCGTCGCCTGGTTCGAGCGATTCCGCGTCCCCGTCCCCGAGCTCGTCGGCCAGCTCCTCCGATTCGGCGAGCCCTTCAAGCACGGCGAGCACCGTGGGCGAGCGCCCGTACATCGTCACCGTCGCCGACGGTGCCCAGGCCACCGTCTCGAACGCCGTGGCCGTCAGTGGTGGCGAGGTCACCATGACCTACGACAAGGCGATGGACGGCCTCGCCGTGTCGATGACCCCGCTCGAGGCGTCGCTTCTCAAGATGAGATCGGACGTCACGGCGGTCGAGCTCGACCAGCCAATCACCCTCGACTCCGCAAACGACGACGTCGCTGGCACTGCCGTGCTCACAGATGCGGGCTGCTTGACCAATTCGCTGTCACGCAACGACGACTTTGGCACCGTCTCCGTGGCCCTGCCGACAACTGTGAACTGGTTCGGAAACTCCTACTCCGGCATCCTGATCAACAACAACGGTGGGCTCTCCTTCGACGACGGCCTCGGCGCCTTCACGTCGTACAACAACGTCAATATCGACACCACGACCCGACCGCTCGTCCTGCCGCTCTTCACCGATCTCGACACGACAAACGTCGCAACCACGGTCGTGCAGTACGGCCCGCTTGCCAACACCTTCGGCGGGCGAACCGGCTACTGCATCAACTGGGTGAATGTCGGCCACTACAACGCGAGCGGCCCCGTCTACTCAGCCCAGGCCCTCATCATCAATCGTGATGACCGCCGAGTTGGCGATGTCGACGTCGTTTTCAACTACAACACCATCAGCGTGAGCACATATCAACTCGAGATCGGCATCGCGAACCCGGGCGACCGCACGAAGAGTGTTCGGGTCGCCGGTAGCGGCACCACGCCCACGACATTTGTCGACGGTGGCTCTGCTGCAAGAACTGCAGGGCAGCTCAACCCCGGATCGTTCTACACCGCGAAGAATGGCCGCTACGTCTATCAGGTGGTCAACACCGCGAGCCCGTCTGCCACGCCCACGCCAACGCCGTCAGCCAGCTGCAGCACGTCGGTTCCGGCCGGCACGCAAGGGTGCGCGACCTGGGGTCTCGACCGCATCGACCAGCTCACGTCAGCGCTCAACCAGCTCTTCACCCCCGCCGGCTCGGGCATCGGCGTCACGGCGTACATCGTCGACACGGGCCTGTACGCCGCTCACAGTGAGTTCACCGGCCGGGTCGGCACCGGGCGAAACTTCACCGTGTCCCCCGACGACGCGAATACCGCCGACTGCCACGGCCACGGCACCCACGTGGCCGGCACGGTCGCGGGCACGACCTACGGCGTAGCAAAACTCGCCACGATCATCCCCGTCAAGGTCCTCGACTGCTACGGCAGCGGCAGCACCAGCGGCGTCATCGCCGGGCTCGACTGGGTCATCGCAAACCACGCCGCCGGCGTCCCCGCAGCGCTCAACATGAGTCTGGGCGGCGGCTATAGCGCAGCAATGAACCTCGCCGTCGCGAACGTCGTCGCCGACGGCGTCACGGTGGCCGTCGCCGCCGGCAATGAGACCCAGGACGCCTGCAATGTGAGTCCGGCGAGCGAACCGACTGCCATCACCGTGGGGGCAACCACCAGCGGGGATGCGATTGCCTACTTCTCCAACTACGGCTCCTGCGTCGACATCCTCGCCCCCGGCTACGGCATCACGTCGGCCGGCATCACGTCGACGACGTCGACCGCCACGATGTCGGGCACCTCGATGGCCAGCCCGCACGTGGCGGGCGCGGCTGCGGTGTACCTCGGTCTCCATACGGGAGCGACTCCCGCGCAGGTCGTCGCGGCCCTCACCGGCTCCGCCACGATCGGGGTGGTCTCGGGCCTACCGGCGGCCACACCGAACCTGCTGCTGAATGTGCGCACCTTCGCGGCGTCGAGCACCCCGACCCCGACTCCCGCCGCCGGCGGGGGCGGCGGAGGCGGGGGAGGCGGCGGCTCGTCCGGCGGCGGCTCATCCGAGGGTGGCGGCGGCGGTTCCGAGCACGAGATCACGTCAGTGCAGCCCGCCTCTGGCCCGCTGGCGGGCGGCAACACGATTTCGGTCGTCGGCTTCGGCTTCACCGGCGCCTCGTCGGCGTTCATCGGCGGCAAGGCTGCCTCATTCCGAGTGGTCAACGACGCCCGTGTCGATATCGTCGTGCCCCCGGGCAACGCCATGGGTTCTGCCGACGTATCGATCGTGCTCTCGGCCGCGATCGGCCGCGCGTTCGCCCCAGGTGGCTACGTGTACGTGGCGCAGTCCACATCGGCTGCCCCAGCGGTAGGAACGCCGGCCAATCAGGCCGCCACCGGCTCGACGGTCGTCGCGAGCACCCCGCCGCTCGTCGTGGCAAACCCGCAGTTCCTGACCGCAAGCCAGGTGGCCTCGTTCACTCCTGCCCAGATCGCCACGATCCCCGGATCCGTCCTGGCGCAGTTCTCCGTGGCTGCAATCGCGGCGCTCACCCCCGAGCAGGCCGCGGCGCTCACGGTCGCTCAGCTGGCGTCACTGCGTCCGAAACAGGCCGCTGCACTCGACGCCGACGCCCTCGCATCCCTGACCCCGGCCCAGTTCGCCGGGTTCCGTCCGGCCTCGGTTGCCAAGCTGAGCCCGTCGGCCATCGCCGATCTCACCGCCGAGCAGCTCGCCGGCCTGCGTCCCACGGCCTTCGCATGGCTCACCAGGACCCAGACCGCCCAGCTCGCAGCTGACCAGGTCGCAGAACTCACACCGGGGCAGGTGAGCCGCATCAGGCCGTCGTCGCTGGCGAAGCTCGATCCCGATGCCCTCGCCGCCATGAGCAACGCCCAGCTAGCAGCCCTGACTGCCGCACAGGTCGCGGCCCTGACTCCTCAGCAGCGGGCCGCACTCACGCCCCAGCAACGGCGTCTGCTCGGCTGAAACGTCCGCCCGCGCTTGGGCGGCGACCCGGCGTTGCCGAGTGCGGTTGGATGGCGGCATGCGCCTCACAACCGATCCACGGGTCGCCGCGGAGGCGCTGGCCCGAGGCGATCTCGCAGGGCTGCCGACCGAAACCGTCTACGGCCTCGGGGCAAGGGCCGATCAAGCCCGGGCCATCGCGCGCATCTACGCAGCCAAGGGCCGGCCCGCCGACCACCCCCTCATCGTCCACATCGCGCAAGCGAGCAATCTCGACTCCTGGGGCCTTCGCGTGCCGGCCTACGCCCGCGAACTGATCGCAGAGCTCTGGCCGGGGCCCCTCACGATCGTCGTCGATCGATCGCCACGAGCCCATGACTTCGTCACGGGCGGGCAGCCCTCGGTCGCCCTGAGGGTCTCGGCCCATCCGCTCATGGCCGAGGTCCTCGATCACCTCGGCGCGCTCGGCGGCGACCCCTCGATCGGCATCGCCGCTCCCAGCGCCAATCGCTTCGGTCGGGTGAGCCCGACCACGGCAGCGCACGTGATCAGTGAGCTCGCTGATTTCATGACGGACGATGACGTCGTGCTCGACGGCGGCGAATGCGCTGTCGGCGTCGAATCAACCATCGTCGACTGCACGGGCGAGCTCCCGCGACTGCTGCGACAGGGAGCCGTCACGGCCGATGACATCACGCGGATCACCGGGCTGGCGGTCGGCGCCGGCTCGAGCATCCGCGCCTCCGGCACCCTCGACTCGCACTACTCGCCCGCGGCCGACGTCCAACTCATCGAACGGGAGCAACTCACCGAACTCCTCGGCGACCACCCGCGAGAGCGCCGGTCAGCGACCGGGCTCCTCGCGATGGCCCACGTGTCGACCCCTGCCGGGATCGTGCGCCTCGCTGCCCCTCAGACCTCGGACGACTACGCCCAGTGCCTGTACGCGGCCCTCCGGGAGGCCGATGCGCTCGAACTCGACACCGTGCTGGCCATCGCCCCCGAACCATCGGGCATCGGCGCCGCCGTGATCGACCGGCTGACCAGGGCAGCCCACCGCGCTTAAGCCCGCGGGATCGCAGCTTCGCTACTCGTAGCCGAGCTCGTGCAGCCGATCGTCGTCAATGCCGAAGTGATGGGCGATCTCGTGCACGACCGTGATGCGCACCTCCTCGATCACCTCGTCGAGGCTCTCGCACATTTCCAGCAACGGCAGGCGAAAGATCGTGATGCAGTCGGGTAGGGCGCCGAAGTAGGACGAGTCGCGCTCCGTCAGTGGCGTGCCGCTGTAGAGGCCGAGGAGGTCGGGGTCATCGTTCGGCGCCTCGTCCTCGACCACGATCACCACGTTCTGGAGTAGTGCGGCGAGGTCATCTGGGATGCCGTCGAGCGCCTGCCCAACGAGGTCCTCGAACTGCTGAAGCGGCACGTCGATCACGGTTCATTATCCGCCCGACGCCCGAAAGGAGGACCCATTTAGACGTGGGGCCTCCCCTGCCCTATGCTTACCGAGTCGCCAACGGCGTAACGGTCGACGGAGATGCACGTAGGTCCCCATCGTCTAGTGGCCTAGGACACCGCCCTTTCACGGCGGTAACACGGGTTCGAACCCCGTTGGGGATACGCTTCACAAGTTGGCCCCGTAGCGCAGTTGGTT
>WLND01000072.1 GCA_009726075.1 Actinomycetota bacterium | reverse complement strand
CGCCGGCCAGCCCCCCGCACTGCTCCAGGATCGCCTCGACCGGGGTGCCGGTCGCCACCTCGACGACGCCCGGCTGGCGCACCCGGCCGCCGACGCTCACGAGGGTCGTGCCCGGAGCCCCCTCAACACCGACCTCCGCGAACCAGGCTCCGCCGTACCGCGCGATGAGCCCGATATGGGCGAGGGTCTCGGCGTTCTGCACGAGGGTCGGACGGCCGTTCATGCCCCGCTCGAACGGGCGCGCCCCGTACACCGGCGTGGCCTTGCCGTCGCCCGCCCAGTGGGTCAGGGCGCTCTCCTCGCTGGCGACATAGCGGGCCGGCGGCGTGATGAGCTCGACCCGAACCGGGTCGGAGCGTCGCTCCTTGAGCACGCGGTCGAGCATGGCCACGAGCGGCGAGCCGCGGTGCACGGCCAGGTAGGCATCTGTCGCGCCGATCGTCGCGGCCGCCGCCTGGATGCCGTCGAGCACGAGGTGCGGGGTGTGCGCGAGCAGCACGGCGTCCTTGCTGCTCGCCGGCTCGCCCTCCATGGCATTGGCGATCACCACCGGCTTTCGTCCGGTCGTCAGGGCCCGGCGGGCGTCCGAGCTCTCGACCACCGCGTGCATCTTGCGTGCGGTCGGGAACCAGCCTCCCCCGCGGCCGCGCAGCATCGCGCGGTGCAGTTCGTCGACGAGGGGCCCGGGGCGCCCGTCGCGGGCGGGTTCGATGCGGGGCATTGGTCCGAAGGTCGCTTCGTGGGCCGCTCGCGCGCGCAGGTCGCGGACGAGGCCGGAAGCCGGATCGATCGGCAGCAGACGATTGGACGGCATGGCTGAATGCTGCCCTGTCACCGGTGAGGAGGCGACCAAACCCCGGCCAATTCCGGGTAAACGTCCATGCCGGCATGCCGAGCGAGCGCACCCGACACGTCAAGCCGAGTATGTCCGTAATCCCTACCTGATAGGTGGGGTATGCTTCCGCGCGTGTCCATCACTGACATTGACCTCGCCCTCGCCCTCGGCGGCCTGTTCGCCGGCATCATGGTCGGCCTCACCGGCATGGGGGGCGCCGCGCTCGTGACCCCGATGCTCGTGCTGCTGTTCGGCGTCTCGCCGGCCGCCGCAGTGTCGAGCGACGTGGTCGCCGCCGCCTTCATGAAGCCGGTCGGCGCCTGGGTCCACATCCGCAATCACACCGTCCACTGGGGCCTGGTCACGTGGCTCTCGGCAGGTTCGATTCCCGGCGTCCTCGTCGGGTCGTGGATCTTCTCGTCCGTCCTGGCGACCTCCGGGGCCGACGAGACCATCCGAGCCTGGATCGGCGGCGTGCTCGTCGTCGCCCTCATCGCGATGCTCGCGAAGGCCTACCTGACCCGCCGAGCCCGACTGCGCGGCATCACCCAGCAGATGACCGGTGTCGACACGCCCGTCAAGATCGTCCCGACCATCGTGCTCGGCCTCGTCGTGGGCCTCGTCGTCGGGATGACGAGCGTCGGCTCGGGCTCGCTCATGGTGACGATCCTGCTGCTCATCTACCCGCTGCTGCGCCCGTCAGTGCTCGTCGGCACCGACCTCACCCAGGCCGTTCCGATGCTCATCGCGGGCGCAATCGCCCACGCCGGCCTGGGCGAGATCAGCATCGCGGTCGTCGTGTCGCTCCTCATCGGGCAGATTCCCGGGGTCATCATCGGCTCGCGCCTGTCGACTCGCTACGACGGACACCTCCTGCGCTGGCTTCTTATGGTTATCCTCGCTGCCACGGCGCTGAAACTGCTCGGAGCCCCGAGCCTGCTTTCCGGCGTCATCGCCATCGTTGGGGTAATCACTGTGGGCGGGTTGATGATTCGCGACGGACGTCGCTCGCGGGCGGCTGCCGCGCAGAAGGATCCGAGTGCCGTCTGATTCGGGTCGCCCCGACCGTCGGGCCCGATTTCGCGAGCCCTCAAATATCGGACGCGGACGCCTCCATTTCGCCAGCCGCCGATTCAGCCCGGTCCGCAACATCACCGTCCGACTCGGCATCGCCGTCCTGGCCCTCGTGCTCACGTCCATCGTCGTCTACCTCGAGCGGGGCTGCTACGCCGACCGCGGCCTGACCGGCACCCTCACCCCGGTCGATGCCCTCTACTACGCCACCGTGTCACTATCGACCACCGGCTACGGCGACATCGTCCCCGTCTGCGAGTCGTCCCGCCTGGCCAATATCTTCATCATCACCCCGCTGCGGTTCCTCTTCCTCATCGTGCTCGTCGGGACCACGGTCGAGGTCCTGACCCAACGCACGCGCGAAGAGTTCCGCTCAGCCCGCTGGAGGAAGACCGTGCAGGACCACACCGTCATCATCGGATACGGAGTCAAGGGTCGGGCCGCGGCGAATTCGCTCCTCGACAACGGCATACCCGGAAACCGCATCGTCGTGGTCACCCCCGACCGCTCGGCCGTCGACGAGGCCACGCGAAACGGCCTGGTCGGCGTGATCGGCGACGCCCGGCGCGAGGACGTCCTGCGCGACGCGGCCGTCGACAAGGCCTCCCGCATCATCGTCGCGACCGACGAGGACGACACCTCGGTGCTCGTCACGCTCACGGCGCGCCGCCTCGCGCCCACGGCCATGATCGTCGCTGCGGTGCGCGAGTCGCAGAACGCCGACATCCTGCGGCAGTCCGGCGCCGACACCGTGATCCCGACCGCCGAGGCCGCGGGCCGCCTGATGGGCCTGTCGCTGATCTCCCCGGTCGCGGGCGACCTCATGGAGGACCTCCTCGATTCCGGGCGCGGCCTCGAGGTCATGGAGCGCGACATCACCAGGGAGGAGCTCGGCCTGGCGCCATCCGACCTCGATGCCCGCGGGCAGATCGTCCTGGCCGTCGTCCGGCGCGGCGATGTCTACCGCTTCGACCAGGCCGGCGTCACGATCCTCGAGCAGGGCGACCGGCTCGTCGTCATCCGTCACAATGCCGATCATCCGAACCACAAGGAACGCTGAGGTCCGCCATGCGCGCCATCGTCATCTCCGAGCCCGGCGATCCCGAGGTCCTTCGCTGGACGGACGTCGCCGCGCCGACCCCCGGCGCCGGTGAGGTGCTCATCGACGTGGCGGCCACGGCCGTCAACCGGGCCGACCTGCTGCAGCGGCAGGGCAACTACCCGCCGCCGCCCGGCGCCAGCGACATCCTCGGCCTCGAGTGCTCGGGCACGATCGCGGCCCTCGGCGCCGGGGTCACCTCGCGCGCGGTCGGCGACCGCGTGACCGCGCTGCTCGCCGGCGGCGGCTACGCCGAGCAGGTGGCCGTTCCCGTCGGGCAGCTCATGTCGGTGCCGTCGACGGTGTCGCTGCACGACGCGGCTGCGCTTCCCGAGGTCGCCTGCACGGTGTGGAGCAACCTGGTCATGACCGCCGGCCTCGCGCAGGGCCAGTGGCTGCTCATCCACGGGGGCGGCTCCGGCATCGGCACGATGGCGATCCAGGTCGCCAAGGCCCTCGGTGCCCGGATAGCCGTGACCGCAGGCAGCGCCGAGAAGCTGGAGGCGTGCGGGGCGCTTGGCGCGGAGCTGCTCATCAACTACCGCATCGAGGACTTCGTCGAGGTCATGGCCGAGGCGACCGCCGGCCGCGGGGTCGATGTCATCCTCGACAACATGGGCGCCGCCTACCTCGAACGCAATATCTCGGCACTGGCCACCAACGGCCGCCTGGCGATCATCGGCCTGCAGGGCGGGATCAAGGCCGAGGTGAACCTCGGCGCAATGCTCCGCAAGAACGCCACCGTCTACGCGCGATCCCTGCGCGGCCGCCCGCTCGCCGAGAAGGCCGCCATCTGCCTCGAGGTCGAGCGCAGCATCTGGCCGTGGATCGACGGAGGGCTCATCGCTCCCGTCATCGGTGCCCGGCTGCCGATGTCGGACGCTGCCGACGCTCACCGCCTCCTCGAGTCGGGTGCGGTGACCGGAAAGATCCTGCTGACCACGTCAAGCCCGGAGTGAGCGTGGCCTGGCGACGCCGGGTCGCACCCGCCGTGGCCGCGGCCCTCACCTGCGGCGTCGCCGTCATCTGCCCTGCCTCGGCCGCCCCGCTGCTCGAGCCGACCGCAGCAACCTCCGTGTCGTGCCTGCCCTCGCCACACGCGGTCACCCCGGAGCAGCGCGAAGCCCTGTTCGCCCTCGCGCGTGCCAAGCTCGGCGCGGCCGTCCCGGGATCCGTCAGCCGCTACCCGTTCGGCGCCCTGCGGGCGGAGCCCGACTACGCGCGCGCCCCAGCCCAACGTTGGTCGTCAGGGTTCTTCGCCGGCGAACTCTGGCTGATGTACGCCAAGGACCGGACGCCCCAGTGGCTGGCCGCCGCCCGGGCGTACACCAAGGGCCTGATCAAGATCGCGAACTACCGCGACAGCCACGACCTCGGCTTCATCGTGGGCGTACCGGCCGGCCTCGGCGCCGCGTTGGATCCGAGTCCGGCCCAGAGGGCGGCCTACGTCAACGCGCGCATCACGG
Organism: Actinomycetota bacterium; assembly: GCA_009726075.1. Taxonomy (GTDB): domain Bacteria; phylum Actinomycetota; class Actinomycetes; order S36-B12; family S36-B12; genus WLND01. The sequence goes on along the minus strand of WLND01000072.1, from coordinate 3,008 downwards.
CCGCTCGCACCCTCGCCCTGCGCTGGAATCCCAACGTCAAGGCCCTGAAGTCCGCCGAGTATCAAGGCAAATGGGGCCTCATCATCGATTCGTCGATGAATGCGCCACTGCTCATCGAGGTCGGGCAGCTCATCGGCGGCCCCGAGGGCGAGCGGCTCGCGACCTACGGCACCGAGCACATGCTCACCCTCGCGCACAACTTCATCAGGCCCGATGGCTCGACCTTCCACCGCATGGCATTCAACCCGCGAACCGGCGCGCTGATCGGCCCGGTCTCCGGCCAGGGGCTCGACGCTCAGGCCAGCACCTGGGCCCGTGGCCAGGCGTGGGCGATCAACGGCTTCACCCGCGCCTACGAGCTCACCGGGAACCCCGAGCTCCTGGCGGCGGCAACGAGGCTTGCCGGCTTCTGGGTCGCGAAGGTACCGCCGGGCTGCATCCCGGCCTGGGATTTCGATATCGCCAATGCGCGGGCACCGCGGGATTCGTCCGCGGCGGCAATCGCCGCCGACGCCATGGTCGACCTCAGGAGGGCCGCTGGTCCGAGCCTCGAGCGGTTCGGCGCCTACGCCGACACCTCGCTCGGCCTGCTCACCACCCCCTGGCTCACCACAGCGCACTCGGTCAACCCAGGGCTGCTGCTCCAGCAGACCCTGAACGTGCCGAACGACCCGCGCGAGGGCTCATACGTGTGGGGCGACTTCTACCTGCTGCGCGCCCTGTCAGCCCGACCGGCCGATGAGCTGCCCGCTCAGACAGTGGGCAGCGCGGCGATCCGCCTCATGAGGTACGGGGAGAAGTAGCCCATGTACTTCGCCTGCACCACCGGATCACGCCAGTCTGCCCCGGTCACCACGCCGCGGCACGCAGGTTGCCCGCACAGGCAGGTGAACTCGTCGTAGTCGGAGGCATCGCACATCGCGTAGTCGAAGCAGAGTTCCTCGCCCACCTCGATATCGCGCATCGCCACGAGGAGCGTGCCGCCCACGAGACCACAGTTCGGCTCGCACGAGTGGTTGAGCATGTCGCCCGGCTCCGGGGTGTCGTCCGACACCAGATAGAGATCCTCGTCGACCTGGATCGAACGGTGCTGGCGATCCGCGATCAGGGTCGACAGCGTCTCGCGGGTGACCATCCAGCCCCCGAACCCGACCACCGTCTCACCCGCGCCAATCGGCTCCTGCGCGAACGAGCCCCATCCCTTACTCCCGGCGGGGCGCGCCTGCGCCTTCGGGTTCAGCCAGTTGAAGTCCAACCGATTCGCCTCTCACGGAGTCGGCCCGCTGCCGACAAAGCGTGAAGAGCATGCCACACCGAGATGAACACCGCTGCCCCGATGGAGACAGAGCCCGCAAAATGCGACCATGAAGCATGGACCTGATGCCTCCGCAGAAGCCTGAACCCGTCCACGTGCAGCCCGACACCGCACCCGAGGCGGACCGCCACGGGGTCGTCATCGTCGGCCCCGGGGGCGCCCCGATCGGCAGCGTCGGGCTCACCGGCATCGGCGAATCCGGGCCAGATGGCCAGGAGGACGAGGCGGCCGTCACCGACCTCGTGCACGAGCCCGCGAAGGTCATGCGCATTGGGTCGATGATCAAGCAGTTGCTGGACGAGGTGCGAAGCGCTCCGCTGGACGAGGCTGCGCGGGCCCGGCTGCGGGAGATCCACCAGCAGTCGATCAAGGAACTGCAGGAGGGCCTGGCCCCCGAGCTCATCATGGAGCTCGACCGGCTCTCGCTGCCCTTCGCCACCGGATCTGCACCGAGCGACGCCGAGCTGCGCATCGCACAGGCGCAGCTCGTCGGCTGGCTCGAAGGCCTGTTCCACGGCATCCAGGCGGCGCTCTTCGCCCAGCAGATGACCGCCAAGGCGCAGTTCGAGGAGATGCGGCGTCAGGCCGCGGGCCAGCCCCAGCTGCCGGCGGCTGCGGCGCAGGGCGGATCCGGCCAGTACCTCTAGCGGTTCGAGCGCTGATCGGGGCGGGTCATGGACCAGCTCCCGCGGCTCGCAGACGAGCGTGCACCGACTCGATACCCTGCAGTCATGACTGACACCCGAGCTATCGCCCGTGCCCCCTGGCAGGTTGTGTTCACCGCCTGCGCCCTGTTCGTCGCAGCGATGCCATACCTGTTCTCCGCCCTCGCGCACCTGAGTTCCGTCGGCGACCGAGCCGGCATCGCCGACAACATGACGGAGTGGAACAACAGCCAGGGCATGGCCATGCACACCACGAACGACGTCTGGGAGTGGATGCTGATGTCCGGCACGGTCTTCCTGGCCCTGGCCGCCATCACCTTCATGCTGGGCCTGCTCGTCTGGCAGGGACTCCTGCGCCCGGGCGTTCGCCTGACCGCGACGATCTTCATGGCAATCTCGGTGCTCGGGGCCCTGCCTCCCCTTCTGGGCACCACCGAGGGGCCAAACATGCACCCGGAGGCGCAGATTCTCACGGCGTCCCTGTTCATGGTGCCGGCGCTCCTCGGCTGCATCTCCCTGTGGTTCGGCGCCGGCAAGGCCTGGGTCGCCGCGCAGGACTGATCGGCGCGGGCTCGATGCGCCCCGCGGCGCATCGAGCCCGATTGGTTCGGCCGCTCGGTTAGGCTGCCGATCGTGATTGACCCGTCGATTCTCCGCACCGATCCAGACTCCCTGCGCGAGTCCCAGCGCCGACGCGGCGAGGACGTCACCCTCATCGACCGGCTCGTCGAGGCCGACGTCGCAAAGCGCTCGGCCGGTCTGCGCTTCGACGAGCTTCGATCGGCCCAGAAGGAGATCGGCAAGCAGATCGGGCCGCTCCAGGGCTCGCTCAAGAAGACCCCGGACGCTGCGAAGCAGGCCGAGCTCGACGCGCTCATGGCGCAGGCGAGCACGCTTGCCGACGACGTCAAGGCCGCAAGCTCCGAGGCCGACGCCATGCAGGCCCTGGCCGACTCCCTGTGGCTGCAGGTGAGCAATGTCGTGAGCCTCGAGTCGCCCGTTGGCGGCGAGGCCGACTTCACCGTCAT
>WLND01000071.1 GCA_009726075.1 Actinomycetota bacterium | reverse complement strand
TGCGGATCCGCGCGTGCTCATCTGTGGCGAGGGCCCGAGCGCGGCCGATGTGACCCTGCGAGGCCCGGGCCGCGAATGCCGCGATCGCCCGGTCGACGCCATAGCGCTCGACCAGGAGGTCGGCCACATCCCTGGCCGATGGGGTGCGGAGCGCCACGTGCCTTGTTCGCGACACGATGGTCGGCAGGACGTCCTCGACGCTCGGGGCGCACAGGATCCAGACGGTGTGCGGGGGCGGCTCCTCGATCGACTTGAGCAGCACATTGACCGCCTCGTCGGTGAGCCGGTCGGCGTCCTCCACCACGACGACGTGCCAGTGGGAGTTCGCCGGCGACAGCGCTGCCTGCTTGACGAGGTTGCGCGCGTCGTCGACGAGATAGTTGACCCCCTGGGGCCGCACCACCTCGACATCGGGGTGACCGTTGCCCGGGGCGGTGCGGCAGGCCTGGCACACGCCGCAGCCATCCTCCGGGCAGACGAGCGCTGCGGCGAAGCAGGTTGCGGCCGTGGAGCGCCCGGATCCAGGCGGGCCGGTGAACAGCCACGCGTGGGTCATGGCAGGCCCCGACTCGCCGCGCGTGCGGCGCTCGGCGTCGGCCACCGCCCGCTGCAGGTCGGCGATCACGTCGTCCTGCCCGACGAGGGCCTCCCAGATGCCGGCGGCGGTCACGCGTCGTCCTCGTCCGGCCTGGCAGACAACGGGTCGCCGAGCGCCCGGTCGGCCAGCTCGGCATCGACCCTCGCGGCAATCGTCGACGCAAGGCCGGTAATCGAGGCGGTGGCATCGAGCACGAGGTAGCGCTGCGGCTCACGGGCGGCCAGTTCCCTGAAGCCGTCGCGCACCCGTCGGTGGTAGTCGATCGGCTCAGCCTCGAGGCGATCGGGGTTGCTCAGTCGCGAGAGGCCAAGGGCCGGGTCGACGTCGAGCAGGATCGTGAGGTCCGGCACCAAGCCCCCGGTGGCCCACATGCTCAGGTCGCGGACGGTATCGGCGCCGAGGTGACGTCCATAGCCTTGATACGCAACCGAAGAGTCGACATAGCGATCGCACACGACCACCGCACCACGATCGAGGGCTGGCCTGATGACTCGGGCCGCGTGCTCGCCGCGCGAAGCCGCGAACAGCAGGGCCTCCGCCCGGGCATCGAGTCCTTCATACGCAGGGCTGAGGACAACCTCACGGATCGCCTCGCATGCAGGCGTGCCACCGGGCTCGCGCGTGGGCACGACCTCGAGGCCCTGGCCGCGAAGGTGCTCGACCAGCAGCAGGCCCTGGGTCGACTTGCCTGCCCCCTCGCCCCCCTCGAGCGCAATGAACGCACCGAGCGGCATCGCTACCGGGTTCCCGCTGAGGCTGTCGCCTTCTTCGCCGCGGCCTTCTTGGCGGTCGCCTTCTTCGCCGTGGCCTTCTTTGCTGCGGCGCCCTTCACGGTGCGGGCGGTCGTGGTCGGCATACCGGTCGCCTTCTTGGCCGGTGCCTTCTTCGCCGCCTTGCGCACGGTCTTCTTCGCGGGCTTCTTGCCCTCGGACGCCTCCTTGGCGCGGCGCTCGGAGAGCAGATCGCTGGCCCGGTCGATGCTGATGGTCGCGGGGTCATCGGCGGTGCGCAGCGAGGCGTTGGTCTCGCCGTCGGTGACGTACGCGCCGAATCGTCCCTCGCGGATCACCATGTGGTTGCCGGTGGTCGGGTCATTGCCGAGTTCGCGCAGCGGTGGCGCGGCCTGCCCGCGACCGCGGCGCACCTTGGGCTGCGCATAGAGCGCGAGCGCCTGCTCGAGGGTGACGCTGAAAATCTCGGCCTCGCTCGCCAGCGAACGGGAGTCCTTGCCGCGCATCAGGTACGGGCCGTAGCGGCCGTTCTGCGAGGTGATGACCTCCTCGGTGCCCGGGTCGGTGCCCACGACGCGCGGCAGGTTCAGCAGCCGCAGCGCGTCGTCGAGTGTGACGGTGTCGAGGGTCATGTCGGTGAGCAGGCTGCCCGTTCGCGGCTTCGCCGACTTCGGCGACCCCTCGGGCAGCACCTCGGTCACATAGGGCCCGTAGCGGCCTGTCTTGGCCAGGACCTGCAGGCCACTTTCGGGGTCGACTCCGAGGTCGCGGTCACCGGACGGCTCAGCGAGCAGGGCCTCGGCCTTCTCGGCGGTGAGCTCATCGGGCGCGAGCCCGACTGGCACATTGGCCCGCTCCTCGCCACGCTCGACATAGGCGCCGTAGCGCCCCACCCGCAGGACGGCATCGGTGCCGGCGATCGGGGTCGTCGCGATCTGCCGGGCATCAATAGCCTCGAGATCCTCGGTCAGTGCCTTGATGCCGGGGAATGGCCCGGTGACGCTGTCGCCGCCACGCCAGAATGCGGCGAGCTGCTTCACCCGATCGCTGTCGCCGGAGGCGATGAGGTCGAGGACCTCCTCCATGTTCGCGGTGAACTTGTAGTCGATGAGCGAGCTGAAGTGCTCCTCGAGCAGCCGCACGACCGAGAACGCGGTGAAGCTCGGCACGAGGGCCGAGCCCTTCTTCCAGACATAGCCGCGGTCGACGATGGTCGACATGATCGAGGCGTAGGTGGACGGACGTCCGATGCCGAGCTCCTCGAGCTTGCCGACGAGCTTCGCCTCGGTGTACCGCGCGGGCGGGTTCGTGCTGTGGCCCTCGGGGGTCAGCTTCGACGCCGTGACGGTCTGGCCCTCGCGCAGGTTCGGCAGTTCACGCTCACGGCTGTCGTCGTCCGAATCCTCAGTGATGTCCTTGAGCGCGGCATAGAACCCGGGGAACACGGTGACCGTGCCCGATGCGGAGAACTCGGCATCGGTGCCGTCGGAGCCGACGGCCCCGAGCTTCACGGTGGTGGTGGCGACCTGCGCGTTGACCATCTGCGAGGCAACCGTTCGCTTCCAGATGAGGTCGTAGAGCGCGAACTCGTCCGCATTGAGCTCACGCGACACCTCACCGGGAGTGCGGAAGGTATCGCCCGAGGGCCTGATGGCCTCATGGGCCTCCTGGGCGTTCTTCACCTTCTTGTCGTAGCGGCGAGGCAGCTCAGAGACGTACTCGGGCCCGTAGAGCGAGGCCGCCTGCGATCGGGCAGCGTTGATCGCCTGCTCTGACAGGTTGGTGGAGTCGGTGCGCATGTAGGTGATGTAGCCGTTCTCGTACAGGCCCTGGGCCACGCGCATCGTGCGCTGCGAGCCCCAGCGGAGCCGGTTCGAGGCCTCCTGCTGAAGCGACGACGTCATGAACGGCGCCTTGGGCTGTCGCTGGCTCGGCTTCTGCACGACCGAGCGCACCGTGAAGGCCGCACCGGTGAGTGCTTCGGCCAGACCGCGTGCCGTGGCCTCGTTGACGAGGACGACGTTCTTCGCCGACAGCTCGCCCGCCTGGTTGAAGTCGGTACCGCGCACGACCCGCTGGCCATCGACAGCGGTGAGTCGTGCGTCGAACGCCTCGGGGTCGAACACGCCCTCGAGATCCCAGTAGCCCGCCGAGCGGAAGGCGATGCGCTCACGCTCGCGATCGACCACGAGCCGCACGGCGACCGACTGCACCCGACCCGCCGAGCGGGCCTCGCGGCCGATCTTCTTCCAGAGGACCTCGGAGACGGGATAGCCGTAGAGCCGGTCGACGATGCGCCGGGTCTCCTGGGCATCGACGAGCTGCATGTCGATATCACGCGGATTGGCAACGGCCTCGCGGATCGCCTCGGGCGTGATCTCGTTGAACACCATGCGCCGGAACGGCACCTTGGGCCGCAGCACCTCGAGCAGGTGCCAGGAGATCGCCTCGCCCTCGCGGTCCTCGTCCGTTGCGAGGAGGAGTTCGTCCGCGTCCTTCAATGCCCTCTTGAGATCTCGGATCGTCGCGACCTTCGAGGGGTGGACGATGTAGTAGGGCTGGAAGGTGTCGTCGACATTGACCGCGAGCTTGGCCCACGGCTTCTTGCGGTCCTCCTCCGGCAGCTCCGAAGCCTTCGATGCGAGGTCGCGAATATGGCCGACCGAGGCCATGACCGTGAAGTCAGGACCGAGGTAGCCGGCGATCTTCTTGGCCTTGGCGGGCGACTCGACGATCACCAAGGTCTTGGAGTTGCTCACGACGCATCCCTTTCCGGTGGGCCTCGGCCTCGCATGAACGAGGGCCTGCGGCGGAGTCTGACGGTAGGACACACCCCTGTGTCAAATCCTCACCGCCCCCCGTCAGGGATCGGCGACGCCTAGTCAAGTGCCTGCGTCACGCGGTGTCGCGCCGGAATCCGGAGGCCAGAGTGGCCGGGCCCAAGACGCGAGATGGGTTTGGTCGGAGACGCGAGATGGGTTTGGTCGGAGACGCGAGATGGGTTTGGTCGGAGACGCGAGATGGGTTTGGTCGGAGACGCGAGATGGGTGCTGCCGCTCATTTGGTGAGCGGCAGCACCCATGCCGGGTGGTGCGTGGTTATGCCTGCGCTGCGGCCTCGACCGGTGCATCGCCGACGGCGATCGGGCGACGCTTGGAGACGACCACCGAGGCGACGATGATCGCGATCGCGATGATCGCAATGACCCAGCGCAGCGTGGTGTTGGCTCCGGCACCGATGCTCAGCGACACCACGGCGGGTGCGACGAGCAGGGCCACCAGGTTCATCACCTTGATGAGCGGGTTGATTGCCGGTCCGGCGGTGTCCTTGAACGGATCGCCGACGGTGTCGCCGATGACGGTGGCCTCGTGGGCGGGAGAGTGCTTACCGCCGTGATTGCCGTCCTCGACGAACTTCTTCGCGTTATCCCAGGCCCCGCCGGAGTTCGACAGGAAGACCGCCATGAGCACGCCGGTCGCGATGGTGCCGGCCAGGTAGGCGCCCAGGGCGCCGACGCCGAGGCCGAAGCCGACCGCAATCGGGGTGAGGACGGCGAGAAGGCCCGGGGTGACGAGCTCACGCAGGGAGTCGCGCGTGACGATGTCGACGACCTTGCCGTACTCGGGCTTCTCGGTGCCCTCCATGATGCCCGGGTGATCGCGGAACTGGCGACGCACCTCGAAGATCACGGCGCCCGCTGCGCGGGACACGGCGTTGATTGCCAGGCCCGAGAACAGGAAGACGACTGCCGCGCCGATGATGAGGCCGACGAGGTTCGCCGGGTTCGCCACGTCGAGGATGCCGTAGTACTGCAACTGCTCCTGCAGGGTTGCGACGGCATCGGTGCCGCCAGCGCTTGCCGTGGCCGCGAGGATCGCGTCGCGGAAGGCGCCGAAGAGCGCGGTCGCCGCGAGCACTGCCGTGGCGATTGCGATGCCCTTGGTGATGGCCTTCGTCGAGTTGCCGACCGCATCGAGGCGGGTGAGCACTGCTGCGCCCTCGCCGTCGATGTCGCCCGACATCTCGGCGATGCCCTGCGCATTGTCGGAGACGGGCCCGAAGGTGTCCATCGAGACAATGACGCCGACCGTGGTGAGCAGGCCGGTGCCGGCCAGCGCGATCGCGAACAGCGAGAGCAGTACGACGCCGCCACCGAGCAGGAACGCTCCGTAGACAGCAGCCGCGATGATGAGTGCCGAGTACACGGCAGACTCGAGGCCGAGCGAGATGCCCGACAGGATGACCGTGGCTGCACCGGTGAGCGAGGTCTTCGCGACATCGTCGACCGGACGGCGGTTGGTCTCGGTGAAGTAGGCCGTGAGCTGCTGGATGACCGCGGCCAGGATGATGCCGATGAAGACGGCGCCGATGACGAAGACCCGCGGGCCGAGGGCATCGCCGGTTTCTGTCGCCGCAATGCCACCGATGGATTCGATGGATGCCCAGTCGGCCGGCACCCAGATGAAGACGGCGACGACTACGAGGATCGCACTGATGACCGCGGAGATGAAGAACCCGCGGTTGATTGCCGACATGCCCGAGCGGTCGCTCTTGCGCGGCGAGACGGCGAAGATGCCGATGACTGCGGTGAGCACGCCGATCGCAGGAATGATGAGCGGAAGCACCAGGCCCAGCTCGCCGAAGGCGGCCTTGCCGAGGATGAGTGCGGCCACCAGGGTGACGGCGTACGACTCGAAGAGGTCGGCCGCCATGCCTGCGCAGTCGCCGACGTTGTCGCCGACGTTGTCTGCGATGGTCGCAGCGTTGCGGGGGTCGTCCTCAGGGATGCCCTGCTCGACCTTGCCCACGAGATCGGCGCCGACGTCAGCGGCCTTGGTGAAGATGCCGCCGCCGACTCGCATGAACATGGCGAGCAGCGCTGCACCGAAGCCGAAGCCTTCGAGGACCTTGGGTGCCTCGCCCTTGTAGACGAGAACCACGAGCGCAGCGCCGAACAGGCCGAGCCCGACCGTGAACATGCCTGCGACACCGCCGGTGCGGAAGGCAATCTTCATTGCCTTCTGCTCGCCCGACTCCTTGGCTGCGGCTGCGACACGGACGTTGCCGCGAACGGCGAGCCACATGCCCATGTAGCCAGTGACGCCGGAGAAGACGGCGCCCACGAGGAAGAAGATGCTGCGCCCAATGCGCTCTGCACTCGTCTCCGCGGGGAGGAGGAACAGGATGAAGAAGACGATCGCCGCGAAGACGGCGAGGGTCTTGAACTGGCGCGTGAGGTACGCGGACGCGCCCTCCTGGATCGCGCCGGCGATCTCCTTCATTCGGTCAGTGCCCTCGCTCGCGGAGAGAACCTCCCGAACCAGGACTGCTGCAACCCCGAGGGCGGCAAGCGCGATGATGGCAACGACGACGACTGTCGTGAGGTTGCCTCCGGACAACTCGATCATGGGTCTCCTGCCTTACCGGCGCACATGCGATGCCGGGATCAATGGTGTAGAGCAACCTGCGGAGTCTACGCACCTCAGGCTGCCCTCCGCGGCCGGAACGGTTACCGACCGAGTTGGGCAGACTCTATGGAATCGAAGACGTCGATGAGGGTGTCCATGCCGGTGATCTGCAGCACTTTTTCCACGCGCTCGGTGGGACTGACGAGGCAGACGTAGCCGTTCATGTCGCGGGCCTTGGCTCGCGCGCCGACCAGGCTGGCAAGGCCGGTGGAATCCATGAGGCCAACGGCTGACATTTCGATCGCCACCCGCGTGCCGGCCTCGATCAGCGGAAGGACGACGGACGAAAGGATCGGGGCGGTGTGAACGTCGAGCTCGCCCCGCACCGCGACGATGTGCAGGCCCCCCTCGAAGCGCGCATCAGCGGCGAACTCCATCGGCACACTGTGGCACACCCCTCCCGTACGGTGTGGCGTGATGACTCGATCCGTTCGACCCAGTTCGGGGCCGCGATCCGGCCCTGAGGACGTCCTCAGCAGGCTCGTCACCGGCCGCCCGGACCGCCTTCGGCACATCACCACGCTGCCCGCCCGAACCGCGGAGTTCGCACCCTGGCCGTCGTGGGCGCCGGCCGACCTCGTCCAGGCGCTTCGGGGGCGCGGCATCGACGAGCCCTGGAGCCATCAGGTGCGTGCGGCCGAGATCGCGCACGCGGGTCGCGATGTTGTCCTGGCCACCGGCACGGCGTCCG
>WLND01000070.1 GCA_009726075.1 Actinomycetota bacterium | reverse complement strand
TCCAGCGAGCGACGAGCCTCTTCGTTGAATGCAATGATCTTTGCCATGGGGCCAGTTCCTCCCGGAACATCCGTACGTGGATTATCACTCTCATGGGGTGAGTGCTAACCCATTTTTAGCACTCTCACCCGGTGAGTGCAAATGACGGGCCGCAATTCGACCCGCGGACGCGGCCTGCCGGGGCCGTCCACGCGGGTGGTTCTGCGGCGTTCAGCCCACGGACGCGGCGACGGCGGCCTGGGCCTCCGCGAACGACTGCCCGGCCGGCACTGCGCCGGCACCGCTCGTCGAGCTTGACCATGCCTTGCCGAGGGGGCCCCAGATCGCCCCGGCCTGCGGGATGTTTGGGGTGGCAGCGCCGTCGGTGCCGGCGACCGCGAAGGCCTGGGCCAGCCGGCCCATCGTGCTCGAGAGGTTGGCCGGCGGCCGCTCGGTCAACGCCGCGATCTTCGTCTGCAGCACATCGCCGGACAGGACCTTGCGGACCATCGACTGCGACGACTTGAGCACGCCGTGCTCGTCGGCGAACTTCGTCACCATGAAGCCCTTGATCGTCAGGAAGGGCGACGGGGCAATGCCCGTCTTGATGACGGGGATCGGCGAGATGCGGTACTGGAAGGTCAGCCCTTGAAGTTCGGCGCGGTTCCAGGGGCCGGTAATCCAAAACGGTGCCCGCCCCGCGATGAAGGCGGCCGTCGCGGCCTTCTCGTCGACCGACGAGTTGATCAGGCCCGTGGCATTCCACTTGTCGATCTTGGGCATGTTTGCGCGGAAGGTCGGGTTGTCGATGCCGATGTTGTAGGCATCGAGGCTACCCGCCGCGTTCTTGCCGAAGACGTAGCCGCCGAGGCCGGTGAAGAGCGGGTTCATGAAGTAGGCATTGCCCGCGGTTCCCTGGGCGACCGCGAGTCCGATGTCGACCTTGCCGGCAGCTTTCAGCGCGAGGGCCTTCTTGCTCAGCGCCGCGAAGGTCTTGGGCGGGGTCGGCACCAGGGCAGCGTTCGTGATGAGCGCGACGTTCTCGTACATCACCGGGATGCCGTAGTAGCTGAACCCGAACTTGAACCCGTCGAGCGTGCGGGGCGCGAAGCGGGCCTTGAGCGTGGCCGAGAGGGGGAGCTTGCGGACGAGCCCGCTGGAGGCCAGGTCGCCCGTCCAGTCGTTCTCGGCCCAGATGACGTCCGGGGCGGTCTCGACAGTGACGGTCTTCAGCTCGGCGCGGATCGCGGGCAGTTCCTTGACGACGACGGTCACGGGGTGCCCGTCGTAGCCCTTGGCGAACTGGGTCTGCAGCACCGGTGCTCGGGTCGCGTCGGTCCAGATGACGAGGGGGGTCTCGGCGGCGTGCGCTGCCGGGGCGATGCCGACCGCCGGCGCGATGCCGACCGCCGCGGCGAGCACGGCGCAGGCGACTACCGGGTGAATTCGACGACGCATAGATGGATCCCTCCTCGCGGACACACCCATCATGCCTCGTCCGGCTGCAGAACGGAAAGGAGACGGACGGTTCAGCGCGATTCTGAGTCGACGCCGATGCGCCGAGCAGATCGGGCCCGCTGGCGGGTCGCCCGAAGTCGGCGCAGACGCTTGACGAGCATGGGGTCGAAGGCAAGGGCCTCTGGGGTATCGATCAGGCCGTTGATGATCTGGTAGTAGCGGGTCGCGCTCAGGTCGAACAGGTCGCGGATCGCCTGCTCCTTGGCGCCGGCGTACTTCCACCACTGTCGCTCGAATTCGAGGATGGCGCGGTCGCGCTCGGAAAGGTGCGCTCCTGCCCCGTGCTCTTCAAACGTCGATCGCGCGGCTTCCATGCTGGCTTCCTCCGTCAGTTCGGGTGCTGGTGCGGCGTCAACGTCGTTCATCGGCACTCGTTCGGCATCAGGCTCATCGTAGACAGTGAATCCCATCCATGTCATTTACTCCCCGGGGTTGCCCGGGAACGGGGCGTCATCGACCGCAGCCCTGCACGGTATCGGAGCGGCCGTTCATTTCTGGTGGCGGTCTCGGGCCCGAATCAGGACCCAGCTGAACGCATACCCGAGGCCGTTCGTGGCCCAGTGGAAGCCCATCGGGGCAAGGACGCTGCCGGAGAAGATGCGCAGGCCGGCGAACAGCACTCCGGCGAGCGCGGTGGTGAGCACGCTGAGAAGCACGGCGAGAATGTTGCCTCGGCGTCCCTCCCCGACAACGGACCCCAGGGCCGGGTTCTGCTCGTGGGTTCCGATTGACGGGAGCACATGCCACACCCCGAACAGCAGTGCTGACCCCACGATCGCCCAGAGGAGCCCGTATCGGCGGGCGAGCATCGCGAACAGGACCCCGCGAAAGGCGATCTCCTCGAACATGACGGTGCCGAAGGGCACCTCGACCAGGGCCTGGAACGCCAGGCGGCCGCCGGACATGTCGGCCATGCGCTCGTCGTGGAACGCCGAGCGGGTGCGGCGGAACAGTGAGCCGATGACGTAGACGGCGGTGATGAGGCCGATGCAGGCGGCGCCCCAGACCAGGCCCGGGAGCAGGCGGCTCCACCCCAGGCCCATGTCGGACCAGGAGTTGCCGTCGAGCAGGCCGGCGGCGAGGAGCAGGACGGATCCGCCGAATGACCATAGGAGGTAGTGGGTCTGGGGTGCGACCCGGTTGTTCACGACGTTGATGAGGATCAGGAGGGCGATCACGGCGGCGAGCGGCCACCAGGCAAGCCCGCTCACCTGCTCGGGCGCCATGATCGTGAACATTGCCCGAGTCTAAGTTCGGCACGACCCAAGGCCCCACCCCCAGCGCCGCCCCGCCCGTCGTTTCAGCCACTATCGGGCTCAAACGACCAGCGCACACGACCGGTCATTTCGTCCGCTATCCGGCTCAAACGACCGGTCGTTTCAGCCACTATCCGGCGCAAACGACCGGGAAATGGTGGGGAGGGCGGGGAGATCTCGTGCCGACCGGGGGCAGGGACTAGCCTGACCCGGTGCGTGCGGGGATCCGGGTCGAGTCCGATCGCGGGCATCGCGCGCTGCGTCGAGGGGACCACACGTGAGCACCATGTCCATGCTGCGCGGCCAGCGAGTACTCAGCGGCCGGCTCCGCCTCATCGTGGCCAGCGCCCTCATGCTCTTCGTCCAGCTCGCGCTCATCCGCTGGTGCGGCGCGAACCTCGTCCACCTGTCCTACTTCTCCAACCTCATCCTCCTCGCGAGCTTCCTCGGCATCGGCCTTGGGTTCCTGCGCTCGCGCAAGCCCGGCGACATCGGCCGCTTCGTGCCCGTCGGCCTGCTCATCCTCGTCGCGTTCATCATGGTCTTCCCCGCCAAGATCGAGGGCTCGTCAACTGACCTGATCTTCTTCACAGAGGTTCGCCCGACCGGCCTGCCGACCTGGGTGTCGCTGCCCCTCGTCTTCATCGTCATCGCCGCCACCATGACCGGGTTCGGCGAGATCACCGGCCGCGCGTTCCGTGAGTTCAAGGCCCTGGACGCCTACCGCTGGGACATCATCGGCTCGATTCTCGGCACGCTGTCCTTCACCCTCGTCGCGTTCCTGCGGGCACCGTCCTGGGTCTGGCCAATCGTCACGCTCATCGCGCTGTGGGCGCTGTACGGCGTGAACCTCCCCGTCATCTCCCGCGTGGCGATGGTGCTCGTCGTCGGGGTGCTCGTCTTCGAGTCGATGGTCGCTGGCGTCTCGTGGTCGCCGTATTACAAGGTGACGACCGCCGACTACGTCGACCCGAACGTCGGCGAGTTCACGACCATCAACGTGAACGGCATTCCGCATCAGAACGTCATGGACGTCCAGCAGCGTCTCAAGGCCGAGCCCCTGTACGAGCGCCCCTACCAGCGCGCCGTCGGCAATCCCCTGGGCAACGTGCTCATCGTCGGCGCCGGCACGGGCACCGACGTCGCCCTGGCCCTGTCCAAGGGCGCGCAGCACATCGATGCGGTCGAGATCGATCCGCGGATCCAGCAGATCGGCTCGCAGATCAACCCGAATAAGCCCTACGCAGATCCCCGGGTCGACGTCCATATCAATGACGGACGGGCCTTCCTGTCGGGCAACAGCGACAAGTACGACCTCATCCTGTTCGCCCTGCCCGACTCGCTGACCCTCGTGTCGGGCGCGAGCCAGCTGCGCCTTGAGTCGTACCTGTTCACCCGCGAGTCGATCACCGCCGCCCGCGATCACCTCACCGATGCCGGCGTCTTCGCCATGTACAACTACTACCGCGAGCCGTGGCTCGTGAACCGCCTGGCCGGCACCCTGGACGAGGTCTTCGGTCACCAGCCGTGCCTGGACGAGTTCACCGCCGTGCAGTCGCTTGCGGTCATCAGCGTCGGCAAGAGCGCCGAGAACGCCGTGTGCGCGCAAGGCGCCGTGTGGGACCGTGCAGCCGTCGCCGCCGCAGGCCAGGAGACCCCGGTGCCGGCGGTCGACGACCGTCCGTTCCTGTACCTCAAGGAGCGATCGATCCCGTCGCTCTACCTCATCGTCATCGCGCTCATCCTCGGCGTCTCGCTCCTCGGCGTCCGAATCTTCGGCGGCCCCCTTCGCAACATGCGCGGATACGGCGACCTGTTCTTCATGGGCATCGCCTTCCTGCTCCTTGAGACTCGATCGATCACGACGTTCGCGCTCCTGTTTGGCACGACGTGGCTCGTCAATGCGCTCGTCTTTACCGGGGTTCTGCTCGCCGTGCTCGCGGCCATCGAGATAACCCAGCGCCGCAAGGTGCCGATCCCGAGGCCGGTGATCCTCGTCGCCCTGTTCGGTTCGCTCTTGGTCGCTTTCCTCGTGCCGAACTCGGCGCTGCTCGGGTTGGCGGTTCCGCTGCGACTCGTGCTGGCAATCCTGCTGGCGTTCACCCCGGTGTTCTGCGCGAACCTGCTGTTCACCTCCCGCTTCAAGGACGCCGCGAATCCCACGGCCGCCTTCGCCGCGAACCTGTTCGGCGCCATGATCGGCGGATGCCTCGAGTACCTGTCGCTGGTGCTCGGCTACCAGTGGCTGCTCGTCGTCGCCGCGGGCATGTACCTGATCGCGGTGCTCGTCGGCCAGCGGCAGATGAGTCGAAGCAAGGTCACCGTCTAGCCATCAAGCGAGGAGTTGTGCGAGTCCTCCGGCTCGAGTCGTCCGGCTACTCGCGATGCCCGGGTCGGATGGCCTTGCCGCGGGCACGTCAACGGTCGAGGGCGTCCACGAGGATCGCGCCCAGCACATACGTCTGATCTGGTTCCAGGGCGATGCGCGCCTCCCGCCCGTGCGGACGGTCAGTGACGGCGACGACCGTTCCGGTGACCACGGCCAGCCGACGGTTGGGGTCGGTGAAGGTCATCGCGCAGTAGGAGTCGACAGGCGGCACGTCGCCGTAGCACAGCAGTCGGGCGCCTCCAAGCGACAGGTCCAGGACGTGCACCCGCACGCCGTCGAGGAACACGTGGCCCTCCACCTCAATTCGCGGCGCTCGCCGGCGCTCGCTCGGACCGCTCGCGCGCGCATAGCGAGCGACCCCACGCAGCACGAGCACCAAGCCCACGGCTACCCAAAGGCCCGCCCAGATGCCGACGGTGGCATCGACCCGGTGCAGGGAGCCCGAAGTCATCCAGCCGCCAGCGGCGACGAGCATCGCAGCCAGGAGCAGCACCGCCACCATGACGAACATGCCCAGGCTTGCCCTGCCCAGTCCCGCAGCCAGGCGCACAAACGATGAGGTCACACTGCGCCAGCGAGGCGCCCATCCACGACCCAGCGCACGCAGCGCAAGGTGCCGAAGCATCACGGTCGCGGTGGACAGGATGACGAACCAGATCACCGGGCCATGAGCCGGTGGGCCGCCGACGACGAGCATCAGAGCCAGCATGAACAGGTATCCGACGAGGCGCCAGCGGTCGGCCGATGCGGTAAGCGCAGAAACGTAGGCGGCCCGTTGCATGGAGCCGAGGCGCCACAGGGATGGTTCTGTGAACAGTGCCGCGAAGTGGTCGCGAGTCTCGCGGCGGACCTCTGCTTCGAAGGACCTGCCGCGCGGGTCGGACCGGCCCAGCACCAGCGCATCGCCGTGGTGAACCGATCGGCACCCTGCGGCATGGAGCCTGATGCTGGTCCTAATGCGTTCGCCATGAAGTCCCGTCGCGACACCGCCAATGGCCCGCAGGGCGGACATTCGCAGTGCCGCGGGACCGGCGGCCCAGTAGGCCGCGTTCCACCGGTTCCGTCCCCTCGCCAGGATGCGCTCCTCGAAGTCGGGGCGAGCGAACGCGGGGTCGCGGCGGCCGACCGTGTCGGAGGAGTCCTCGTTGACCCAGTCGGTGGCGATGTGGACCAACCCCAGGCGGGGATCCTCGAAGTACGGCAGGACGTGGCCGATCAGGTCGGGCTTGGCCACGTGGTCAGCGCCGAGGACGACGATGAGATCGCATGTGAGCGACGCGAGGGCGGCGTTGACGTTGCCCGCCCAGCCACCGTCCCGGGTCCCTCGCGCCCGGTACTCGATCCCGAGCTCGTCGCACATCCCTTCCAGCCATTCGCGGCGACCGTCGTCGAGCACGATCACCTCCGAGGCCAGTCGCATCCGCGTTGCCGCGACAAGGACCGGGAGGAGCACGTCGGGTGCCTCGTCGTCCGTTGGGATAAGCACCGCCACGCCGAGTTCGGTGGCCACGGCCGGCTCGGGAATCGCGACGGAGTTGATGTGCCACGACTGGAGGGTCGTTCCGGCAAGGCAGATCAGCGACCAGACCTCGAGGAGGAGGAATGACACCCCCGCGAGCAGGACGGCCGGGCTCAGGGTCGACGACATGCGCCACGCCACGTAGACCACCCCAGCAGCCACGGCGGTGAGCGCCAGCATGCGCCGCCCCCGGTTGGAGTCGAGCCGATCTATCGGCGCTCGCCCGACGCCCTGCGGCGTGAACCGCGTGATCGGCTGAGGAAGTGGCCCAGGGACAGTCTCGCCGGCGGGCAGCCTGTCGTCGTCCGAGAGGATTGAAGTCATTGGCACACCGTGCCGCGGCCGACTTACGCCAGGTTCTCGGTCGAATAAACGTTCGCTCTTCGCTCGCAGCCGGGGTCGGTGACCGGTCGCTGCGCCGCGAGACTCATCAGGGTGTCGGACGAGACCGCCAGAGGCCGAGCAGTTCACTCGGGAGCATCATGGCATCGAACGGCTTCGCGATGACGCCGATGGCCCCGAGCGCCATGTAGCTGGCCACCTCGGACGAGAGGACCTTGGCGGTCACGAAGACGACCGGAACGTCGATCAGCGAGTCGATCGCGCGCAGTCCCACCAAGGTGGCGGGACCGTCCATGTCCGGCAGCATGACATCGAGGAGGATGAGGTCGGGAGGATCCGCGCTGGCCAGCCGCAGTGCCTCCGTCCCGGACCCCGCGAGGCGCACCTCGAATCCGCCAACCTCGACAAGGGCCATCTCCGCGACGGACTGGATATCGGGGTCGTCTTCGACGTAGAGGATCCTTCGGGGCTCGTTCACCCTGTCCTCCTCACGTTCCGGTGGGCCGACCGGCAGCCGCCATTGCCGGGTCGCTCATGGTCGAGACC
>WLND01000007.1 GCA_009726075.1 Actinomycetota bacterium | reverse complement strand
GGCAACCTCAACGGCTGATCGCTGAGGTTGATGACGACGGTTACTGCGGGCCCGCCGCCGGCATCGGTTCGCCGAAACGCCAGGGCGTCAGCGGCGGGGTCCAATGCCTCGTCGACCCAGAGGAGGCCACCCTCGCCCATCGCCGGCTCGGCTCGCCGGGCGGCCAAGGCCTGTCGGTAGAGCTCAAGGGTCGAGCCCTCGACGCCGTCCTGCACCGCGACCGACAGCTCCGCCCACACGGCTGGCTGCGGCAGCCACGACTCCGTTTGCCCAAAGCCGTATGAGGGCTCGATATCCGACCACGGGATGGGTACCCGGCAGCCGTCGCGCACGCCATCGGTACCGCCGCTGCGCAGCCATGCCGGATCCTGCCGGCACTCGTCCGGCAGGTCGACGACCTCGGGAAGCCCGAGTTCCTCGCCCTGATACAGGTAGGCCGAGCCGGGGAGGGCGAGCGCGACGAGCGTTGCCGCACGGGCACGCGAGAGCCCGCGGTCCAGGTCAGCGCGACCTGCCTTGCTCAACGGCGCCATGCGGGTGCGATGGCGGATGACGTCGTGGTTCGAGAGGACCCAGGTGGGGGGAGCCCCGATCGAGGCGTGGGTGGCGATGGTCTGATCGATGACCGCGCGCATGAGGGCCGCATTCCAGCCCGCCTTGAGGTACTCGAAATTGAACGAGGTGTGCAGTTCATCGGGGCGCAGGTAGCGGGCAAGTCGCTCCTCCGACTCGACCCACGCCTCGCCGCAGAACACTCGCGGGTCCGCATAGGAGTCGGCGATCGCCCGCCAGCCGCGATAGATCTCGTGGACGCCGTCCTGATCCCAGTAGGGGGTGCGGTGCTCGGAGAGCAGGGTCTCGTCCTCGGTACTCGGTTCCGCGACGTCCGGGAGCCCGTCCGCCTTCACCATGCCATGGGCCACGTCGATGCGGAACCCATCGACACCGAGATCGAACCAGAAGCGCAGGATGTCGCCGAATTCGGCGACGACCTCGGGGTTCGCCCAGTTCAGGTCTGGTTGCGTGCTGTCGAACAGGTGGAGGTACCAGGAACCGGACGGTGATCCGTCGGGGTTCGGGAACTCGGTCCAGCCGGCACCGTGGAACACGCTGCGCCAGTTATTCGGCGGATCCTCCCCGTGCTCGCCGCGGCCTGGCCGGACGATGTAGCGATCGGCCGCTGCCGAGCCCGGACCATCGGCCAGGAGCTCCTGGAACCACGCGTGCTCGCTGCTCGTGTGGTTCGGGACGATATCCATCAGCACGCGCATGCCTCGGGCATGGGCGCCGGAGATGAGGGCGCGGACGTCGTCGAGGCTGCCGAGGCGAGGGTCGATCGACCGGTAGTCGGCAACGTCGTAGCCGCCGTCGTGCAGGGGCGAGGAGTAGAACGGCGAGACCCACAGGGCGTCGATACCGAGGGCCTCGAGGTAGTCCAGCCGGCTGATCAGCCCCGGGATATCGCCGATGCCGTCGCCGTCCGAGTCAGCGAAGGACCGCGGATACACCTGGTACACAACGGCCGATCGCCACCACGGTGGGTGCTCTGAAGTCATCTCACTCCCTCGCCCGGTGGATGCCGGGCGCGTCGGCGGGATCGTCCGGAATATTCTGCATTGCATACGCGGCGCTCACGAGGTAGCCCCACAGCTCGGCCTCATCGGCCTCGGGGAGCGACTCCTGCTGGACCGCGCCGGCCATGTGGTGCAGCCAACGGTCGCGGGCATCGGCATCGATGGCGAAATCAGCGTGACGCATGCGCAGGCGTGGATGGCCTCGCACCTCGCCGTAGGTCGTGGGCCCGCCCCAGTACTGCTCGAGGAACATGCGCAGCCGGTCCTCGGCTGCTGTGAGGTCGCCCTCCGGATACATCGGACGCATGACCGGATCGAGGGCCACCTGCTCGTAGAAGGCATGGACGATGCGCTCGAAGAAGGCGTGCCCGCCGAAGCGCTCGTACGGTGTTTGGGCTGCCGGCTGTCCGGTGGTGTCGCTCACCCGCCAATTGTCTCCGATGCCGCCTGCCGTGCCTCGGCCCGCTCGACCATCCGTCGCGCCATGGGCGGAAACACGAAGGCATGGAACGGTGCGACCGACCACCAATAGGCGTGGCCAGCGAAGCTGCGCGGCCAGTAGACCGCCCGCTGGCGCAGCGTGGCGCCGCCAGCGTCGTCCGGCTCGACGGTGAACTCGAGCCAGGCCCGACCCGGCATCTTCATCTCGGCCCGAAGCCGCATCAGGCTGGGTGGCAGGCGCTCCTCGACCCGCCAGAAGTCGACCGCCTCGCCGACCCGAAGGGTATTCGGGTCGCGGCGCCCCCGGCGCAGGCCGACACCGCCCGCCATACGATCGATGAACCCGCGGACCTCCCAGAGGAACCGAGCCGAATACCAGCCGTTGTCGCCGCCGATGCAATCGACCGAGGCCCACAGGTCGGCGGGGGAGGCGGTCGTGTGCAGCACCCGAATGTCCTCGTAGAGGGTCCCGCCGGCCCAGTCGGGGTCGCTCGGGAGGGGGTCGGACGGACGACCGGGGATCGCTGCGCCCGACCAGCGGGTGGCGACCTCGGCGTCCTGGATCCGGGTGAGGGCCAGACCGACGGCCTCGTCGAAGTTGATGAGGCCCTCGGGCGGATCCGGAATCCACTGCTTGATATCGCTCTCCGTGCACGTGGCCGGATGGCTGAGCGAGCGCACGAGCGGCCGCGCGATCGCCTTCGGCACCGGGGTCACCAGGTTGACCCAGTGGCTCGACAGCTGGGGCGAGAGCAGGTTGATCGGGAGGATGATGCGCCGCGGCAGACCGGCCACCTTGGCGTACCGATGCATCATCTCCTGGTAGCTCATGACCTCGGGCCCGCCGATGTCGAATGATCGGTTGAGCTCGGGAGGGAGTTCAGCAGCGAGGACGAGGTAGCGCAGTACATCGCGGACGGCGATGGGCTGGGTCTTCGTGCGGACCCACCGCGGGGTGATCATCGCCGGAAGCCGCTCTGTCAGGTAGCGCATCATCTCGAACGACGCAGAGCCGGAGCCGATGATCACAGCGGCACGAAACTCGATGGTCGGAACCCCCGAGGCCTGCAGGATCCGACCGACCTCGACCCGCGACCGCATGTGCGGCGACATCTTCGCGAGCGGGATACTGGGGGCCAGGCCGCCGAGGTAGACGATGCGCTTGACTCCCTGCTCGCGGGCGCAGGCTGCGAAATTCTCGGCAATGTCACGCTCGGCCTGCTCGAGATTGCGGCCCTCCTGCAGCGAATGAAGCAGGTAGTAGGCGACGTCGATGCCGCGCATGGCCTCGGCGGTGGATACGGGATCGCCGGCATCGCCCTCCATGATCTCCACCTGATCCGCCCAGGCGGCGTCGCGCACCTTCGCGGGGGAGCGGGCGAGCACCCGCACCCGATACCCGTTGGCGAGGAGTTCGCGGACGAGGCGGCCCCCGACGTAGCCCGTTGCTCCCGTGACAAGACACAGCTTCATGACCTGAGTGTGCGGCATGATGCGGCGGGCTGCATCCGGTGGGCAGGACTCGGCAGCCACCCGGCAGTTCCGCCGTCCGCCCCCCGGCTGCGGTGCAGGCGTCCGCCTATGTTGGGGCCATGGCCGCAACGTTGGACTTCCGTTCCCCTGAATTCATCGCGAATCCCTACCCGACGTACGCGCTCCTGCGCGATCAGCAGCCGTTCTGGTTCGAACCGCACAGTCGGCACGTCTACGTCTCGCGTTACGCCGACATCAAGGCCGTACTCCTCGACCAGCGCTTCATCAGCGATCGCACTGATGAACGGCTCGCCCGGCTGCCTGCGGGCACGT
This sequence comes from Actinomycetota bacterium, assembly GCA_009726075.1. GTDB lineage: Bacteria > Actinomycetota > Actinomycetes > S36-B12 > S36-B12 > WLND01. Next base: position 10,343 of record WLND01000007.1, on the reverse strand, counting down.
CATCGACGTGCCTGCGTCGGGTCCTCCATGACCGCCTGATGATGACCGACGGCGAGGAGCATCGCTCGGTGCGTCGTCAGGTGAGCTGGGCGTTCACCGCGGCCCAGGTGCGCACGTACGGCGACCTCGTCCGAGGGTCCCTGACCCAGGCGTTCGGCCGAATCGAATGGTCGGGTCCGGTGGATGTGCTGCGGCAGATCGCCCTGCCTGTTCCATCTCAGGTCATCTTGAGCATTCTCGGATTCGACGAGGGAGATCACGACTCGCTGCGATTGTGGACGGACGAGTTCTACGAGTGGCTCGCCTCCAGCCCGGCGCCGATGGCCGAACGCACCGAGCATGCGGTCGACGGAACGGGTCGGATGTATGAGTACGTCGAACGCCAGGTGCGCGGTGGTCGTGCGGATACCGACGGCTCGCTCCTGTCGGCCCTGATCGCGAGCGAGGAGGCTGGCGCACTCACGACCGATCAGGTGGTCGCCAACCTCATCGGCATCGTGAACGCGGCCCATGAGACCACGTCGAGCCTGATGCTCAACGGCACCGTAGCCCTCCTGCGCAATCCGGGCGTGCTCGAGGACCTCCTCGAGCATCCAGACCTGATCCCAGCGGCGGTCGACGAGATGGCTCGCTATGACGCACCGGCTCAGATCATCAGCCGCCTGATAGTCGAGCCGACAGTGGTCGGTGACATCTCGTGCGAGCCGGGAACGCTCCTTGCGCTCGTGCTTGCCTCGGGCAACAGGGATGAGCGTGCGTATGGCGATCCCGACGAATTCGACATTCGTCGTGAGGGGCCGGTCAACCTGTCGTTTGGCCACGGGTCGCACTTCTGCGTCGGAACCGCGCTGGCCCGACTCGAGGCAATCGAGTACTTCACGATGCTCCTGCCACGACTCCGCGGTGCACGAATCCTCAACGAGCCGATCCCGTGGCGACCGACCCCTGCGTTCCGCACGCCGGACGAGCTCGTCGTCCAATTCGCCTGATCGCCGGGTGCGTCCGGGCGGTTCAGGATCGAGCGCTACGACCCTGCTCGCGGACCGCCAGGATCGTCCGGGTCGCCACCGTCGCCCACACGCAGGCGAGAACGAGCGCGGCGATGGCTCCGAGGGCCTCCACGGCGAGCAACCCGGTTGCATCGCCCACCGCGCCGATGGAGAGCGCCATTGCAGCGGTCGGAAAGACGAAACTCCACCAGCCGATGTGAAAGGGCAGGCCACCGGATCGTCGTAGGCGCATCAGTTCGAGAAGGGCGAACACCGCCCACCACAGGCCGAACCCGATGCCCATCGCCGCGATGGCAGTGCCAAACCACACGGCCTGAGGACCCCAGAGATCGCCCGCCACCCCGGCCTGGAGAAGGCGCAGGGTTGCAGCGCCCAGCAACCCAGCCGGAGCGAGCGGGACCCACAACGAAGGCGCTACTAGCGCTGGGGCCGGTGGGCATATCGCCACCCTCGCGACGATCATGGCGAACACGGCGATGAACAGGCAGGCGCCAATGCCGAGAAAGGCGAGGCCGATAAGGATGAGCACCGAGGCGGTGCCTGGATTCGCGAAGACAAGGGGGACTATTGCCAGTGGTACCAGCAGGTTCATGACCGGGGGGATAAGCCAGCCTCCGTGCACCGATGCCAGCCCTATATCCGACCGGCTCGTGAGCGCAGCCCACGCGATGCTCAGCCCCAGGGCGAGCACGACGCCGACGATGAGAAGGATTGCGTCAATCCACAGTGCGGCCGTCGCGCCAACGAGTATTGGTCCGACGACACCCCATGCGCTCGCGAGCAGGAGTATGCCGGCCGGGAAGGTGCCGAGCATGGGCCCGATGGACGGGTCGGAGAGGTCCGCACGGAGCCGTTCCGTCTGGAAGAAGCGCCTCACGTAACGGGGGACGAGCGCCACCGCGAACGCGGTGGCTGCGACGAGCACTGCCACCGCGATGGGGTCCATCCAGGGAGCCGCCCACGTCTGCCCCTCGTTGGACAGCACCACGGCGAGGGCTGCGGTGCCCATAACCGAACCGAACCAGGCTGGGTGCGCGTGCATCGACGGGGTGGTCATCGAACCTCCGGAGCAGGTGAGCGCGGTCGAGCCGTCACGTGCGGCTCACCAGGTCAGTACAGCAGGTCGCGGGTGAGGTCGGCGGTCGTGCGCGCTCCGAGCAGGGTCATCGAGCGCTGGAACTCCTCCTGGAGGATGCGAAGGACGGCGGCGACGCCCGGCTCGCCGCCGACGCCGAGGCCCCACAGCGGAGCCCGGCCGACAAGGGCGGCGTCGGCGCCGAGGGCGATCGCCTTCGCCACGTCGAGTCCGGAGCGGATGCCACCGTCGACGAGCACCGCGCCGCGTCCGGCGACCGCATCGACGACGGCCGGCAGCGCCCGCGCGGTTGCCGCGGCGGTGTCGAGCTGCCGTCCTCCGTGATTGGAGACGATCACCCCCGCGGCGCCGAGGTCCAGCGCCTGGCAGGCGTCGTCGGCCCTGATGAGGCCCTTGACGATGACAGGCAGGGGCGATTCGGCGATGACGGTCGACAGGGTTTCCCAGGACAGGTCGTGATCGAGTGAGGCCCACAGCGGTGCCAGACGGGTGTCTGGGGCACCCGCCTCGGCTGCGCACGGAACGATGTTGCGGCCTCGCAGCGAGAATCCCGTGTGCAGGTCACGATCACGCTGCCCGAGGACGGCGAGATCGACCGTCATGACGACCGCTGACGCCCCGGCTTCGGCGGCCTTCGCCATGAGGGCACGGTTCAGCCCCTTGTCGGTGAACACGTAGAGCTGAAACCACCACGAGAGGTCATCGATCGCAGCGAGATCCGCGAAGCCGCTCGTGGCAAAGGTCGAGTGCGTGTAACGGACGCCCGCGGCGGCGCAGGCCCGGGGCACGGCACGCCCGCCATCGGGGTACACGTACTCCTGAAACCCCGTGGGCGCCACCAGCAGTGGGAACTGGTCAGTGACGCCGAGGAGTGACGCCGAGGTGTCAGGAGTGCCGCTTCCGGCGAGCACGTGGGGCAGGAGTTCGACAGCCTCCCAGGCCTCCACGTTTCGCACGGCGGTGATCCCCCGACCTGAACCGCCATCGACGTACCCCTCGAGACCCTCGGTCTCCATCATGATGAAGGTGCGGCGGAAATCCTCGAGCGTTCGCGGGAGCGGCATCGCGCAAGTATGCCCAACCGGGTCAAGAGCTAACATGCGCGGGTGACAGTCCTCGTTCGCGGAACCGTCGAAGCCCGACGGGGCATGATCCTGGCCATGCGATTGGTCGCGACCTGTCGGGGCACCAGGGCCTTTACCGGATCGCAGGCAGCGCTGGTCGCTGCGATGGCGGGGGTGTCCGGCCACGGCCACCTCGGCCAGGAGGCAGCCGACTTCAGTGAACTCGTCGGCAGCCAGAATCCCTGGAGTGACCCCGAGGCGGCCATCGCGGAGATCGCTCGATGCCTCACCGCGCCGAATGATCGCCGCGACGCCAGTCACTGCGCGCTCATCATTGCCCTGTCCGCAGACGACCCTGATGCGCCGTCATTGGAGTCCGCACGGTGGATCGCCCGGCGACTTGGGGCCGATGACAAGACGATGAGGGATGTCGAAGCATCCGCCCACGCGAATGCCGCCCGCGCGGAGGCCGACCTCTTCCGGCGATTCCTCGTCTGGAAGACCGGCGCGCGCGAGAAGCTCATCCGGGAGCGGCTCGCGTCCGGCCTGCCGGCAGTGCCGACGCCCCCCGAATCCGTCGAGCACTTGCGCAGGCTGCTCGGCGAGGCACGGGAGGGCACCGTCGGCGGTGAGCTCGCTCGGTTCTACGCGCAGACCGGCTACGACCTCCCGGGATCGCCCGGCACCCTTCCGCTGAAGGTGCTCGGCAGCCACGATGTTCACCACGTGCTGGCCGCCTACGACGCAAGCGCGGAGGACGAGGTCTACCTGGCGGCATTCGAAGCAGCCAACGCGGTAGACGGTGGGGCCGACTACCTGGCCGTGATCATGCTCCAGTGGCATCAGGGCATCAAAGTCGGCGTGTTTCCGCCAGACCACGCCCCGCTCGACCCAGTTGCCTTTGCCAGGGCCGTCGAACGCGGTTCCGAGACGCGCGTCGACCTGAGCGACCACGGCTGGGATTGGCTGTCGGTCCTCGCAGCTCCGCTGGACGAGGCGCGAGCGGACCTCGGAATCCCCCCGGGCGGATCAGTGGCCCCCGGCGGCACGTGGGATGCAGCGCACCACTGGCCGGTGGAGTCGACGCGCTAGGGCCGCCGCGGCTCTGATGACGGCGGCATCTGCTGGGGCGGCAGCACCGGCACGATGATGCCCGCCCGGTCGAACGACAGCTTGATCCGTTCGCGGATGGTGCGCACGAGCTGCACCTGCATCTCAGGCACGGCCTTTGCCGTCACCCGCACCACCACGGCGTTCCCGCTCATCGATTCGACGCCGGCGAAGACCGGCTGACCGAGGAGCATGTCGTCGTAGGTCGGGTCCTCGTCCATGTCGATCGCGACCTTCTCGATGAGGTCGCGCACGCGGTCGAGGTCCGAGTCGTAGTCGACGGGAATGTCGACGATCGCCATGGTCCAGCCCTGCGACCGGTTGGCGACCCGCAGGATCTCGCCATTTCGGACGTACCAGACGACGCCCGACATGTCGCGCAGTCGCGTGTAGCGCAGCGCCACCTCCTCGACGGTGCCGAGGACCGAGCCCACATCGACGAAATCGCCGACGCCGAACTGGTCCTCGAGGATGATGAAGATGCCCGCCAGGTAGTCCTTGATCAGCGTCTGGGCGCCGAAGCCGAGCACGACCCCGATCACGCCGGCGCTCGCGAGGAGCGGCGCGATGTCGACGCCGAGCAGTTGCAGCACCGTGAAGATCGCGACCCCCCAGACGGTGATGCCGACGACGCTGCTCAGGAGAGACCCGATGGCCGCGGCCCGCTGCTCGGTGCGCTGGGTCAGCAGCATCACCGACAGCTCGGCCGTGCGCGTGACCTTGCGGGTCTGCTCGAGCCGCTCGCGACGGGCGCGCTCGGAGGTGCGCAGGACGACCCGCTTGATGATCCACCCGAGGGTCACCTGCGTGACGAACGCGATGACGACCACCGCGATCAGCTGCAGCGGTATGCCCAGCGCCCAGGCCAGGGCGTCCTGCCACCAACCGGTGTCCTTCGCCCCGCCTGCGGCGTCCACCTCGAGTCCGGCGACTGTCATCGTCGTCACCACCTACGAAAGTCCCGTCCAACGGGCAAGGAAGGCGAGCGTGTCAGCGGACTCCTCGACCGACTTCGACATCGAGCGGGCCCCGTGACCGACATCGCCTTCGGCCCGGATGAGAATCGGACGGGTGCCGCTGGTCGCGTGCTGGAGGGCCGCGCACATCTTGCGCCCGTGCATCGGATCGGTGCGCGTGTCGTTGTCGAAGACGGCGATCATCGTCGCGGGGTAGTCGGTGCCCTCGACGACGCGGTGATACGGCGAGTAGTCGATGAGCCAGCCGAACTCCTCGGCGACCTCTGGGTCTCCGTACTCGACCGTCCAGGTCGGGCCGAGCTCGGAGGTCGTATAGCGGATCATGTCGAGCAGGGGCGCTACGCAGACCACCGCATTGAAGAGCTCAGGTCGCTGGGTCATGGCCGCACCGACGAGCAGCCCGCCGTTCGAGCCGCCGTAGATGCCGAGCTGCCGAGCCGTCGTCCACCCCTCGGCGACGAGAAACTCGGCGGCCGCGTGGAAGTCATCGAAGACGTTCTGCTTGTTGCCGAGCATGCCGTCGCGGTGCCATTCCTCGCCCTCCTCGCCCCCGCCCCGAAGGTTTGCGATGGCCCAGACGCCGCCGGCGGCGACCCAGGCCAGGATGGCGGCGGAGTATCCCGGCGACATCGGGATGCCGAAGCCCCCGTAGCCGTACAGCACCGTCGGCCGGGGGGCATCGGGCTCCTCGGTGGGGGAGACGATGAACATCCGGACGATCGTGCCGTCCTTCGACTCGTAGGTCGACAGCCGTGAATGGACGCGGGGGACGTCGACCGTGCCGGGCGGGCTGGCGAAGTGGCTGAGCTCGCCGGTGCGTCCGTCGAACTGGTAGATCTGCGGCACCGTCGTGTGGTCGGTGTAGACAAACCAGGCAAGGGGCCCCCCGTCGATGTGCTCGATCGGGCCCGCGAGGGTGCCGACGCCAGGCAGGTCGATCGATCGGATGAACGCTCCGTCGTCGGCGCGATGGACGGCTAGCTCGCTCACGCCGTGACGGGTTCGCACGACGAGCAGCTGGTCCTCTGCCATGGCATCGCCGTCCAGGATCGCCGCCGCATCGAGCACGGCCTCGGGGTCCTCGGCGATCAGATCGGTCCAGTCGTCGGCGCCCCAAGAGCCCGGCATCGTCACCGCGAGCCGGCCCATCGGCGCATCGCGGTCGGTGCTCACGAACACCCGGCCGTCGCGTGCGAAGGTGAGCGAGGTCTGAGCATCGACATCGCCTTGGACGAGGACGAAGGCGGGGGTGGCCGGCGCGCTGTCGACGAGGTCGGCGACCCAGAGGTCATTGCGCGGCTCGGTGCCCTCGGAGCTCGAGACCTGCAACCAGCGGCCATCGCGGCTCACGGAGACGCCGTAGTAGTTGGTCATCGTCATGCCCGCGCCGAACACCTCGATGTCCTCGTCTGGCGTCGACCCGACGCGGTGGAGGTACACGCGCCGGTGAAAGTTGCGCTCGGGCTCGGGCAGAAACTCAGGCGCGACCCGACGCACGTAGTAGAAGGCGTTGCCACCGATGAGCCAGGCGATCGGGCTGAAGCGGCAGCGGTCGATCGGGCCGTCGATGACATCGGTCGTCGCGACGTCCATCACGTAGACGACCGACTCCTCGGTACCGCCTTCGGAGAGCTGATAAGCGAGGCGGTCCCCCTCCTTGGAGGGCTGCCAGCTGTCGAGGGTCGTGAGGCCGGACGGGTCGAGGGCCATTGGGTCGATGAGCACCCGCTCTGTGCCGTCCGCCTCGATGACGTACAGCACCGCGAACTGCTGCCCCGGCTCGCGCCTGGTGATGAACCGGCGGGCATTGCGCCAGTACGGCGGCGACACCGCGCCCGCCCCGAGCAGCCGCGCAACCTGCTCCGCGAAGGCATCGCGGGTCGTCCAGGCCTCGCGCTCCGCCTCGGTCAGGGCCCGCTGATCGGCCGACCACAGGGTGGTCCGCTCGTCCGACGACTCCTCGAGCCAGCGATAGGGGTCGGGTACCGCGCGGCCGTGGTGCACGTCTGCGACGTCGGACCTGTAGGCGTCGGGGTAGGTCGCCGTCGCCGCTTCGACACGGGGGGTCAGTGATGTTTCTGATTCAGTCACGCCCCCACCATAAGGTGAACACCGTGCTCCCCAAGGACCCCGGAGGCCTGACGATGAACGACGGCCGAACTCCCCACGTCGCGGTGAGCGCCGAACTCGGCCGGCTCGCCGAGGCACACGGCGTTGCCACCGAGTACTGGGACCAGGCCGGGGGCCGCGTGCGCGTGAGTGCCACGACCGTCACGGCGGTGCTCGGGGCGCTCGGAGTGAGCGCCGTCGACGAGGAGGCCATCGCTGAGGGCCTCGAGCAGGCGCGGCTGCGCGACTGGCGTCGCGTGCTGCCCCCGGTGTTCGTCGGCATGCAGGGCGAGGACCGCCGGCTGCGCGTGCACGTGCCCCATGGGGCCCTCGTTGCGGTCCGAGTCGATCTCGAGGACGGCACTCGACGTCAACTCGCCCAGATGGACTTCTGGGTCGAGCCGCAACTCGTCGATGGCGAGCTCATCGGCGAGGCGAGCTTCACGGTCCCCGCCGACCTTGCCCTCGGCTGGCACACGGTCGTGGCGCAGACAGCCAACGGGAAGACGTCCGGATCCCTGGTCATGACCCCCCGCCGGCTGGACCCCGACTCCAAGCTTGGGCCCCGCCAGTGGGGGTTCATGACCCAGCTCTACGCGACCCGCTCGAGGCGATCCTGGGGCCTGGGCGATCTGCGCGACTGCGCCGACCTTGCCGCGTGGAGCGGCCGCGAACTGGGGGCCGGCTTCCTGCTCATCAACCCCCTTCATGCGGCGTCGCCGATTGCGCCGATGGCCCCGTCGCCGTACCTGCCGGTGACCCGCCGGTTCGCCAATCCGATCTACCTGCGCATCGAGGACATCCCCGAGTTCGATTCGCTGTCATCGACCCTGCGGGCGCGCATCGAGCAGCTGGCCACGACCCTGCAGCTGCGCAACGAGACCAATGCCCTGCTCGACCGTGACGCCGTGTGGGCGGCCAAGCGCACGGCGCTTGAGGTCATCGCAACGGCGCCGCTCTCAGCAGACCGTCGGTCGAAGTTCCTTGCCTACTGCGCTCAGGAGGGCGAGGGCCTCATCGATTTCGCCACCTGGTGCGCGCTATGCGATGAGTTCGGCGCCGAGTCCAGCGCGTGGCCCGCCGGGTTCGAGCACCCGCGCAGCCCCGCCGTGGCGGAGTTCCGCGCCGAGCACCTGGCTGCCGTCGAGTTTCATCGCTGGCTCCAGTGGCTTGTCGACTGCCAGCTGGCGCGCACCCAATGGATTGCGCGCGAGGCTGGCATGGCCGTCGGAGTCATGCACGACCTGGCGGTCGGAGTGCATCCCGAGGGCTCCGACTCATGGGCGCTGCAGGATGTCCTGGCCACCGGCGTCAGCGTCGGCGCACCGCCAGACATGTACAACCAGCTGGGCCAGGACTGGTCGCAACCCCCGTGGCGCCCCGATGCCCTTGCCGACGCCGGTTACGTTCCCTATCGAGACATGCTCCGGACAGTGCTTCGCAATGCAGGTGGGCTCCGCATCGACCACGTCCTCGGACTCTTCCGGCTCTGGTGGGTACCGAGGGGCCTGCCCCCCTACGCGGGCACGTTCGTGCGCTTCGACCACGACGCCATGATCGGCATCCTGTGCCTGGAGGCCGAACGAGCCGGGGCGGTGATCGTCGGCGAGGACCTCGGCACCGTCGAGTCGTGGGTGCAAGACGTCCTGGCCGACCGCGGCATCCTGGGCACGAGCATCCTGTGGTTCGAGAAGGTCGGGTCCGGCGCTGTCCGACGACCGGAGTCATGGCGGCGCGAGGTGCTCGCGAGCGTCACCGTCCACGATCTGCCGCCGACCGCGGGCTATCTGCGAGACGAGCACGTGCGCATCCGAGCAGAGCTGGGCCTGCTCACCCGTCCGGTCGAGGACGAAGCGGCCGACGCGGCCCGCGAGCGGGCAGCGTGGGCGAGCCTGCTCATCCAGTCGCGGTGGCTCGACCCGGCGACCGACCTGGGCACCGACGAGGGCCTCGAAGCCATGGTCATCGCGCTCCATCGGGCGCTCGCGGCATCGCCGGCCAGGCTGCTCGGGGTCGCCCTTCCTGATGCTGTCGGCGACCGCCGCGCGCAGAACCAGCCGGGCACCGACCAGGAGTACCCGAACTGGCGGGTACCACTGACCGACGAAGCCGGGAGCCCCGTCCTGCTCGAGGACCTCATGGACTCGAACGGGCTGGCGAGCGCGCTCGTGGCCGCAGTGCGGCCGACTGCGAATCCGGCCAAGCCCCTAGGCTGGTAGCGTGAATCCCGGACAGGCCCTCCTCATTTTCGTCGGCATCCCAGTCGCCTTCGCCGCCCTTGTCGCACTCCTCGTGTTCGCCGGATCCTGGACCCGTTCGGGTCGGGCCGAGGATGTCGCCGGTGCCGTGAGTGCTGACGGACCGCTGTTCCTCGCGACAGAATCGTCGTTCCCCGACCCGGCGCGACTGCCGAATGAGATCGGCGCCTCGTCATCGACGTTTGCAGGAGGCGGAGCTCATGGCACCTGGTAGTGATTTCTCGAGGGCCCAGCGCCTTGAATTGCAGCGGTCCATCGACCTTGGCCGGCAGATCTGCGGTCTGGGCTTCGGGGTGTTCATCGGCGAGCTGCCTGCTGGTCGTGAGTCGGCCGAGGCTGCTCATGCGCGCTTGGCCGACCCAGCCGGCGCCGTCCTCATCGCCGCCGATCCATCGGCTCGCACCATCGAGATCGTGACCGGCACCCACGCAATGCGCGTGCTCGATGATCGCTCCTGCGAGCTGGCGGTCCTGGCGATGAAGTCGTCCTTCGAGGCCGGCGATCTCGTGGGCGGGGTGCGCGATGCGGTGAACCTGCTCGCGCAGCGCGCCCGGGCGCCAAGAGTGATGCACCAAGACGAACCCGCCTAACCAACCCCCCACTCCCTCTCCCGCCATCTGGCCCAAATTCTGGGCCGGTTGCTTGAAAACGGCCTCTGAGCAGGGAAAAGTTGTCGATGGAGGGTGATTTACTACATCAAGAGTGCATCACTTCATGAT
>WLND01000069.1 GCA_009726075.1 Actinomycetota bacterium | reverse complement strand
GCACCCGGGCCTCGGCGAAATGGCGGGCATAGCGCGGTGAGCACCTCCGGTCTCGACGGCGTGCTGTCGTGGGCGCAAGCCCATCTGATCGCGAGTACGTGCGCGCAGCCGCTTGCACCGGTGTGGGCTCGATTGGACGAGGCCGCCGGCAGCCTGCTGGCCCGGCCGCTCGCAACGCTCGACGACGACCCGAGCGCCGACGTCGCCGCCATCAATGGCTACGCGATCTGCGGGCAGGGCCCCTGGAACCGCACCCTGAACCAGGCTCTGGCGCCGGGCGAGTGCAACCTGCTTCGGGCGGGCGAGGTGCTGCCGAAGAACGCCGACGCGGTACTCGAGATGGACAGGGCGGTCTCCGAGTCTGGCCGTGGGGGCACGATGCTCGTGACCGGACGCGACGAGCTCAGCGGGCTCGCCGATGAGCGGGTTCGTCCCGAGCTCTGGGCGGGCATTGCGCGTCGGGGCAGCCGGGCGAAGGCCGGCACGACCATCCTGCCCGCGGGCCGCCTCGTGACCGCCCCGATCCTTGCCCTGGCCGCTGCCGCGGGCCACGACGAGCTCAGCATCATCAAGCCCCCGGTGGTCGGCACCCTCGTGCTCGGCAATGCGCTGCTGTCGTCCGGACGGGCCCGCAAGGGCCGCGTTCGCGATGCCCTGGGCAACACGGTGCCGGCCTTCGTCGCGGCGCTCGGGGCTCGCGGCAACCCGGCCGTGCGGGCTCCCGACACCCATGAGCTCCTGCTTGCCGAGATCGAGGACGCCAACGTCGACGTGCTCATCACGACGGGCGCGACCTCGCCGGGCGACGATAGTTCCGTGCGCAAGGTGCTGCGCGACCTCGATGCCCGCTGGCTGATCGACGGCGTCTCGGTGACCCCCGGCGCCCAGATGCTGCTGGCCCGCCTCCCCGATGGCCGGTTCATCGTCGGCCTGCCCGGCGATCCGCAGTCGGCGCTGGCCGGCCTCGTCACGCTGGTGGCGCCGCTCATCACGATCCTGCGCGGGGCGCCACTGCCTGTGAATATCGACGCCGTCCTTGCCGAGGATGCCCCGTTCGCCGACTTCGCCGACGACACCCGGCTGGCGCCGGTCATCCTCGAGGGGCCCGAGTCGGCCCTGATCGCGCGGCCGGTCGCTGACACCGGCCCCGCCGGCCTCAGCGGGTGGGCGAATGCCGACGGCATCGCGATCGTTCCGCCGGCGAAGGGCTACCGGGGCGATGCGGTCTCGGTCATGCGGCTCTGACTTCGCCTTTCGCCACCCGTGCCGCACAATTGCGCGCTATGAACTTCTTTCGCTCTCGCAAGGTCGTTGTCGGCGTCGCTGTGCTCTCTGCCGTCGCCATCTTCGTCTCGATGGCGGTCATGTTCATCTGAGTCGGTTGCCGCCAGCGCGGGGGTTCTTCCCCGCACCGCGTGGGCGTCACGCTCGGCGCGCAGGCCCGCATGATCTGCGCACCCGGACCACCTGGGCGATCAGGATGATGAAGACGATGGCCACCACTCCGAAGAGCGTGAGTGCCAGGGTCTGCCCAGCGGTGGCGAGCAGCCGAGGTGGCGTCGGGGAGTACAAGGACACCGCCTCCGTCACCTCGAATTCCGTCGTGCCCACCACCGGATCACCCAGAACGACGGGGAAGTAGGTCGCCTTGATGGTTCTCGGCCCCGTGACCGCTGCCGTGTACGTGATGGCTGCCGCGCCCGTCGCGTTCGTCGACATGGCGCCGAGCGGGACCTGGTTGTCGCCCGGGGCGAACATCGTCGTGCTCTCGTAGAAGTTCACCAGGACGCCCTCGACGGGCAGTCCGTCCAAGGTCACCATCGCCGTCACCGTGTTGAGCGGTCCGGCTTCGACAGCGGTGACGGTGACGATGGGCAGCGATTCAGTCGCCACCGCTGCGCGAGCAGGCTGGGCACTCGTGACACCGATCGCCCCGAAGGCCGCGGCGAGCAGGATCACGGCGCCCGCGACTCCGGCAGCGCGTACGTGCGAGCCCCGTGCCGGCGTGGCGCTTGCCTCGATGGGCCCGGCCTCGCTGTCCGCCAGTTCCTGCACGTCAACGATCGACAGAAGCGGGAGCGTGCGGAAGAGGAGCATGAGGAGCAGGGCGATCGCGGCCATGCCCCCGAGGGTCACCGCTATCGAGACCCAGGTGAAGTGGAAGAGGTCCCCGAAGGAGTTGGTCAGGCGGTCATAGCCGGAGGTCTCGACGACCATGATCACCCGCTTGATCCACATGGCGATGACCACGAGCACCGAGGCGATCACGATGCCCCAGATATTCCGGGTCCATGGCAGGGCGATGAGCACGATCGGCAGGATCGTCCCGGCGACGAGGAAGAGCCAGAACCAGCCCGCCACGCTGCCGAACAGCATGCCGTACACGATCTCAGTGGGGCCGGACTCGCCAACGTAGGCGCTGGGAAGGAGGTCGGCGAACGTCAGGTAGAAGTACAGCGCGCCGAGCGACAGCATGATGTAGCCGAGTCGGACGAAGTGCCGCTTGGTGATGAAGGCCTCGAGGTGGTAGCCGCGCCTGAATCCTGCGGCGACGAGGATGACCAGGGCGACCCCGGAGTAGAGGGCGGCGATCACGAAGTAGGGGGCCCAGATGCTCTCGTGCCAGCCGGGTCGGCTCACGAGGGCGAAGGCCCACGCGAGGACGGAGTGCACCGACACCGCCAGCGGAATGATGACGATCGCAACGATGACCGTCGCTGAGTGCAGGACGCGACGCTGGTGCTCGGAGCCGACCCAGCCCCGGGACATGAAGCGATAGAGGGCTCGACGGCCGCGCCCGAGCTCATCGGGGTGCTCCGCCAGCAGCGTCGCCGTGTCGGGGACAAGCGGGAGCAGGAAGAAGACGAGCGTCGCGAAGGTATAGGTCGTGATCGCGATCATGTCCCAGAAGACCGGTGAGGCGACGTTCGCGTGGATGACCATGCCGACGAGTCGGTCGGGGCGGCCCAGGTGCGGGAAGATGAAGGCGGCACCGACGAGGACCGTCACGAGTGCCGTGCCTTCAGCCAGACGCACCAGTGGCGCCCGCCACGATGCGCCGGCGAGAAGCAGGATCGCGGAGACCACGGCGCCGCCGTATGAGACTCCGATGATGGCGACCACATCTGCGATGTAGATGGCCCAGAACGAACTGTCGGTGTAGCCGGCCACCCCCATGCCCATCCGCAACTGGTAGGCATACGCGCCGATGGCCGCGGCCACGACGATGGCCAGGACAACGAGGACGGCCCTGAACTTCTTGCTCGGCTTCCGGAACGGGCGCATCGCGGCCTCGATGACATCGGCTGGTCCGTCGGTCGCCAGTGACGTTTCCATGACGCTGCTCATCGCACACCCTCCAGGGGTCCACCGACCGGCTGACCATTGCCCGGGATGTAGTAGCACCGGGGGTTCGTACCGAGCTCCTCCTTGAACCGAACCGCGTTGCCCTCGCGAAGGAAGGTCGAGAGCCGGACCGTTGACTGGCCATTGACTGCGACATCGGTGATGAGGTCACCGATGAAGTGCGCCCCCCGGGGACAGGCCTCGACACAGGCCGGGAGGTCGCTGCTGTACGGGATCCGGTCGGCGCAGAGCACGCACTTGCCCACCGTGCCGATCTGGTTCGCCGGGAACTGCAGCGTGTTCGGGGATTGTTCCGGCATCTTGTTCGTCGGCGCGGGCGCATTCCAGTTGAAGTAGCGGGCCTCGTACGGGCAGGCGGCCATGCATGCGCGCGAGCCGATGCACTGATCCTGATCGACGAGGATGACGCCCTGGTCGGTCTTGATCGTCGCGCTGACGGGGCAGACGTTGAGGCACGGCGGGTCCTGGCACATCTGGCACATGACCGGCATGAAGAACTCCTCGCCGGCTTCGTCATGCCATGACAGGGTGCGCATCCACGTTTGCTCGGGCGGGAGCCCGTGGCGCGTCTGGCAGGCCGCGACGCACTTGCGCTCGCCCTTGCAGGCCCTCAGGTCCACGACGCGGCACCATTGATGCTCCTGGCCACTCGCGCCGGCAGCCACCGCCGCCTGAGCTTCATCGCGGTAGGCGATGAGTCCGAGGGCGCCCGCCGCAGTGGCAACCCCCGCCAATCCCAAGCCTCGCAGGAGATTGCGCCGGGACTGGTCCAGCTCCTCTGCCTCCGGGCTGAGCCCGAAATCCACGGGGGCTTCTTGGTGCCTTCCGATGCCGAACAGGGATGTCATCGTCTCCTCCAATGGGCAGGAACTCGAGGTCCCGGCGTTCCCCAGTGTCGTTCCCAGCCGGCACGTGGCACATCGGTGCATCCCGCAGTGGGACTAGGTGAAAGCACCTAGCGCACGCGCGGGATGCACCGATGTGCGATCGACCCCGGCAGAACCACACTCAGGGATGTCAGGACGTCAAACGCCTGGCAACTGGAGGGAACGGTGACCAGCCTCTCCTGCGGCGCACGCACTGAGGCCGCATCTGCTCTCGACATCACCAACCTCGAAAACATGTTGGCAGGCAATGCCTGCCAACCGACCCAAGGAGCGTTATGCGTAACTCGAAGATCGTGGCCGGACTCACTGCGACCGTTGCCCTGGTTGCCCTCGCGGGGTGCAGCAGTGGCTCATCCACAGCGGAGACCGCAGCACCTGCGGCAAGCGCCAGCGCAAGTCCCAGCAAGGCCGAGGACCTGCGCACCACCGATGCGGCGGTCGCCGTGGGGATGAAGGCCATCGACGCGCTCG
Organism: Actinomycetota bacterium; assembly: GCA_009726075.1. GTDB lineage: Bacteria > Actinomycetota > Actinomycetes > S36-B12 > S36-B12 > WLND01. The sequence goes on along the minus strand of WLND01000069.1, from coordinate 2,828 downwards.
TCACGCAGATCGCAGCTGCGCCCGCCGCGCAGGGAAAGACGCTCTCCGAGGGCATCGAGCCGTTGTGGAAGCCGATCGAAGGCACCGTGCAGGCGAACAGCCAGGAGACCTACGACGCCTATGAGGGCGGATTCACGCTGCTCGAGTCGGGCGACGCGACGAAGGCCGCCGAGGGCGCCAAGGCAGTGACCGACGCAACCGCTGCCTACCTCACGAACTTCCCCGGCTAGATCGCACCATGGGGCACCCGTGCCCCGTCGATCCGGTGTGGATCACGTGAGGCGCTGCACCCCCGGGTGCAGCGCTTCACTTGTCACACGCCCACCGGACCAGCAGCGCCCATAGCATTGCCGGTGAGGAGAGCAATGAATGCAGCCAGTGCGCGCACGAGCCCCATTCGCGTGCTCATCGTTGATGATCATCCCCTCTTTCGCGACGGCATCAGGGAGCGTCTGGAGTCGGGCGACGGCACGATCGTTGTCGTTGGCGAGGCGGGCAACGGCGGCCAAGCCCTCGCCCTAGTAACGGAGTTGACTCCCGATGTCGTGCTCATGGACATCTCCATGCCGGGCATGAATGGGATCGAGGCGACCCGCCTCATCCACGGCGAGCACCCGGAGGTCGCCATCATCATCCTTTCGGTCTATGACGACGACCAGTACGTTCATGCGGCAATCACGGCGGGGGCCAGTGGCTACCTCCTCAAGACCGTCGAGGCGGCTGAGCTGCGCGACTCGGTGACTCGGGTGGCCAACGGCGAGACTGCGTTGTCGCCGCCGGTTGCGCGCACCGTGCTGTCATGGGTGGCGCACCCCCACTCGGTGACGCCGCAGCTCAGCGCTCGTGAATGCCAGGTCCTCGAACTCGCAGCCCAGGGCGCATCGAATAGGTCGATCGGGAGCGCGCTGTTCCTGAGCACCCGGACCGTCGAGGCCCACATGCGCAGCATCTTCGACAAGCTCGGGGTCTCGTCCCGCACCGAGGCGGTCACCTCCGCCGTGCGTCACCAGTGGATCCAGTTGTCCGATGCAGACTGAGCCGATCCCTGCCACCGGCCGCGTCGGTGGGCTGACGCTCCGCCTCGGCGTCCCCGTCCGCGACCCTCGATTCTGGGTCATCCAAGCGCTCGTCCTGGCGATCGACGTCGGTCACACGCTCCTTGAGAACGCAGAGCTCCTCGTCGGGGATTCCGAGCTGTACCTGCTCTCGGTGTCCGTGTTCCTCATTCCCGTGGTCTATGCGGCGTTGAGCTTCGGCCTGCGGGGCGCCGTGCCCACGGCACTGTGGGCGTTCGTCCTGTCGATTCCCGAGATCAGTGCCCATGACTGGACGATCCGGCTAGGGATCCTCACCCAGTTCGTGATCCTGCTGGCCATCGCCATCATCGTGGCCATGCGCGTGGACCGCGAGCGGGCAGCCGCCAGGGCCATGCAGCAGACCAACCGTCAGCTCTCTCGGCTGAACGCGACCGCGTCCGCCGTCGCAGGATCCCTGGATCTGGAGCAGGTTCTGCGCGGCACCCTGCAGGCAATGCTTGATCCGCACAAGCACCAGGTCGCCTGGATTCGGTTGATCCGCGACGTCGACTTCACCGGGCGCACTGAACTCGATGCGGTCGGCATTGCGGTACCCGGCGCCTTGGACACGCACGAGGAGCGGCTCACGCAGGCGGCCTGCCTCACCGGCCAGCTGCAGAGCGATGACCCGACGAGAACTGCGGCGCACTCGGTGGTCGCAGCATTGAAGGCCGACGGTCGAACGGTCGGGGCCCTGGGCCTCACCCAGCTCGATGAGGCCATCTCACCGGACGACTACCAGGTGCACGCCGCCATCGCCAATCAGCTCGGCGTCGCCCTCAACAACATCACCGCCCATGAGCACAACCGCGAGGGCCTCGCCTCCCTCAAGGCTGCGAAGCAGAACCTCGAGATCTACGTCGAGTTGGCGACGGAGGCCCAGGAGGAGGAACGCAAGAGGTTGTCACGCGAACTGCACGACGACATCCTCCAGTCCCTCGTCGTGGCCAAGGCCCGGATCGAGTCGGCCGGCACCCTCGAGCGTCCCGAACTCACCCGCGACCGGCTCGTGGGTGCCCAGCAGATCCTCGCCGACACCATCGTCAACGTGCGTCGCTACTGCCACGATCTTCGACCGTCACTCCTCGATGACCTCGGACTCGTCGACGCCGTCGACTGGCTGGTCGGCGACCTGCGGGCGCGGACCGACCTCGGCGTCGAGTTCGCGGTGACAGGCACGGCCCATCGGTTGAGCAACCGGGATGAACTGCTCATCTTCCGGATCGTCCAAGAGGCCCTGCACAACGCGGAGCGTCACGCGCACGCGAGCCAGACACGCGTCGCCCTGGCCTACGGAAGCGACAGTCTCGCGATCTCAGTCACCGACAACGGGTGCGGGTTTGCCGGTGTCGACGAACGCTCCGGCACCACGCAACTCGGGCTCGGACTTCGCGGCATGGACGAACGGACGAAACTGCTGCGGGGCAGCCTCACGATCCGCAGCCACCCGGGCAAGGGAACCGAACTGACCCTTCAGGTGCCCCTGCCGTCAGCCGAGGAGACCCGGGTCCTGCTCGGCCCGTGATGCCCGCCCCTCGCTCGGCAGGCTCGATCCGTCGAATGACGCGACTACTGGCGGACGGGACGAGCGGGGGCCGGTGCCGGGACGAAGCCCCTGGCGAGCAGGCCGAAGACGAGCAGCGCAGACCCGGCGATGAGCAGGGCCAGCGACCACTCGGCGAGAGCATCGGTGCCGGCGAGCACGTAGTGCGCAGTGGCGATCGGCCAGGCGGCGTAGGCGATGAAGTGGCT
>WLND01000068.1 GCA_009726075.1 Actinomycetota bacterium | reverse complement strand
TCACCCCATCGGTAATTCCAGTGATCGACAGGGACTCGTTGCCGAGATCAGCGAGCGCCGGTGACTGCGAGCCACGGGCTACGGCAAGCGCCGCGACCCCGAGTGCCAGGCGTGACTGGCGATCCGTGGCCCCGACCAGCGACGCAACCCGCTCAAGCGAGAGTCCGGTCAGGCGGCCAGCAAGGAGGATCTGGTGATCGGGGATCACTCCCCACCCGACCGAGATGTCCTGATCGGTCGCCTGTTCGATCTGATCGCGGGTCAGGGGCGTGGCGACGGTGCGCATAAGCGCCTCTGCCGTGCCCATCGAGTCGAACAGCGCGCCGTCGTGGCAGGCACCGGCGATGAAGCTCGCCGTCTGATGATCGTGGCCCGCCACGGTGAGCGCGGCCCCCTGAAGAACCGCCGGGATGTCGCCGGAGGCCGTGCCTGTGTGCTCCCCCGCCCAGATCTGCCGGGGCGGCATCAAATCGCCGACGATCTCGCTGGCCACCGGCCACGGTGCGCGCGCACACACGTCGAAGAGCCCCGTACGCGACGCCAGCGAGGATTCGGTCACCTCATCGCCCCCGAGCGCTCGTACGATCCACTCCCCCACGCACAGGTGGCGCACCGCGCGGTCGGCTCCGGCAACATTGCGCTGGAGCCACATGATCTTCGATATCGACGGCTTGGAGTTGAGGCGAACACCTGCAGCTCGCTGGAAGTCGATGCGATCGACTCGATCGCGAAGGGTCTCTACCTCGCCCCGCGGGTCGAACCAGGCAAGGGCCGGGGCGCAGGGACGCCCGGTGGCGTCCAGCAGCACGCCTGTCTCGGCGATGCCCGTGACGCCGACGCCCAGCACGTCAACGGGACCTCGCCGACTGACCCGCTCGTCGGTCACCGCCTGGGCGCACACGGCAATCGTCGTCTCGGCGAGCGATCTCGGGTCGATGTCGCAGTGGGCCCCATCGCGACGCCAGGGCGTAGTGAGGGCCGCGGAGGCGAGCACCTCGCCGGCGAGGGTGACCGCAACGGCCTTCACGGAGGTGGTGCCGACGTCGACGCCGATGAGGACCTGCAGGCTCATGGCACCCCTTTGCCGATTCAGGGCACCCTTCGCGACCAGGTGCCGTCGGTAGACTATCCACCCCACCGACATTGGAGCCCGACGTGTCTGACGTGTCTGCCCGCATGCGCCGCCTGTTCAACCCATCGTCGGGCCGGTGCCTCGACATCGCGATCGATCACGGCTTCTTCGGCGAAGCTGCGTTCCTGCCGGGCATCGAAGACCTGCGATCCGCAGTCGACACCCTTGCAGCCGCAGAACCCGATGCCATCCAGTTGACGGTCGGCCAGGCGCGACTCCTCCAGCAGCAGGGCGGGCGGGAGCGTCCTGCTCTCGTCCTGCGCACCGACATCGCGAATGTCTACGGAAGCCCGCTCCCCGACCACATGTTCGACCTCATCATCCCCGAGCCCGGCCTTGCCGGCGTGCGGCTCGACGCGACCTGCGTCGTGGTCAATCTCTTCGACCTGCCCGGGCAGCCGCGGGTTCGCGAGGCGTGCATCCGTGCGGTGCTCGAGGCCAAGAAGGATTGCGAGCGCTACAACATGCCGCTCATGGTCGAGCCCCTGGTCATGAAGGCAACGGACAACGGCGGCTACGGCGTGAACGGCGATGTGTCCAAGATCGTTCCGCTCGTGCGCCAGGCGGTTGAGCTCGGAGCCGACATCATCAAGGCCGACCCAACCGACAATCCCGACGATTACCACGAGGTCATTCGGATAGCCACCGGGATCCCGGTGCTCGTCCGCGGCGGCGGGCGCGTGGCCGACGATGAGTTGTTCCGGCGCACCGAGGCCGTGCTCGCCCAGGGAGCTTCGGGCATCGTCTACGGACGCAACATCATTCAGCACCCCAATCCCACTGGCATGACACGAGCCCTCATGGCGATGCTCCATGAGGGCGTCGATGCTGCCGGCGCTGGTGCGATCCTGGCCGGCTCCTGATGGCTGCGCGCCCGGTTCGCATCGGCGTGGTCGGCGGGGGTCTCATGGGGCGTGAGCTCGCGGCCCTGTGCGGTCGGTGGCTTCACCTGTCAGGTCACCCGGCCGCTCCTGAGGTGGTCGCGGTTGCCGACCCGAACCCTGCAGCGCGCGACTGGTTCCGGGGGGTCCCCTCGGTCACGACCTTCGCCGACGACTGGCGTCAGCTCGTCGACGACGACTCGATCGACGTGCTGTACCTCGCCGTGCCGCACAACCTCCACGAGGATCTGTACATTGCCGCCGCGCAGGCCGGCCGTGACTTCCTGGGTGAGAAGCCCTTCGGCATCGACCTCGCGGCCGCAACCCGAATTGTCGCGGCCGTCGATGCATCCTCATCATTCGTCCGAGTGTCGAGCGAGATGCCCTTCTTCCCCGGAGCGCTCCGCGCCAGCGCCTACGTGGCGTCCGGCGCCCTCGGCGACATCCTCGACGTCCGCTCCCAATTCGCCCACTCATCCGATATCGATCGCGGCAAGCAGATCAACTGGAAGCGCCGCGCCGAGACGTGCGGCGAGATCGGCGTCATGGGCGATCTCGGCATGCACGTCGCTCATGTGCCGCTGCGCCTAGGGTTCACGCCGTCGACCGTGTACGCGATGCTCGACGACGTCGTGCAGACGCGACCGGGACCAACCGGCGAGCCGGTGGCCTGCGACACCTGGGACAACGCCCTGCTCGCCTGCCGCACCAGTGATTCGGCGCGCGGCAGTTCGCGGCCCTTCTCCATGCTCTGGGAAACTCGACGCATCGCCCCCGGCAACATGAACTCGTGGTCCTTCGAAGCCCTCGGCATGGATGGCGGGGTGCGGTTCAACACGCGCAACCCAACCGTGCTCGAGCGCTTCGCACGGCGCGATGGAGAGCAGGTCTGGGAGACCGTCCAGCCGGGCAATGTGTCTGCGTGGCCCATGATCTCCGGCGGCATCTTCGAATTTGGCTTCGCTGACGCCCTGCTGCAGATGTGGGCCTCGTATCTCGCCGAACGCGAGGGCGAGCTCGGCGACCGCTTCGCGACAGCGACGCCGCATGAGGCCCTCGAGGCCCACCGTGTCTTCGATGCGGCACTGCGCTCGAACGTGAGCGGCAGTGCGGAGTCGCTCGGGTAGCAGTTCATGTGAGCGCACTTCCGGTTCATCCAGATATTCAGGGGGATGGGTCAAGAGGGCTGCTGGACTCTGCAGGGTCTCCCTGGCTGGTTCTCGGGTGACGATCGCCCTCGCTGGAGGGCTGGTGGCAGGGGCAAACGTCGCGCAGGCCCAAGGCTCCGCAAAGGAGCCGTGCAGGCATTGGCGAGATTGAGGCTGAACTGGACTGGAGTTCCACCCAGTTCAACGCGACGTATGCGTGGTATCAGGGTTTCGCGTGCGGGAACCAGGTCCACACGTCGGACGGGAACGCCACCGGTCGCACATCAGGCATCCACGAATTCCTCGGGCCGCGGGCATGAACACACGAGATTCCGGTCGCCGTAGGCCCCGTCGATTCGCCGAACCGGCGACCAGTACTTGTCGCGCGTGAGCGAGTCGAGCGGGTAGGCGGCAAGTCGAGCGGGATACGGATGCGTCCACGCTCCGATGAGGCAGTCTGCGGTGTGCGGGGCGTTGCGCAGCGGGCTGTCGTCTGCTGGCCACTCCCCCGCCGCCACCCGATCGATCTCAGCCTTGATCGAGATCATGGCCTCAATGAACCGGTCGAGTTCCGCGAGGTCTTCGCTCTCGGTCGGTTCGACCATGAGGGTTCCCGCCACCGGAAACGACATGGTGGGCGCGTGAAAGCCGTAGTCGATGAGTCGCTTGGCGATGTCGTCAACCGTGACGCCGGTGGCCGCAGTGATGCCACGGACATCAAGGATGCATTCGTGGGCGACCAGGCCGTTCTCGCCCGTGTACAGCACCGGGTAGTGATCCCTGAGCCGGCGCGCGATGTAATTCGCGCTGAGAATCGCCACCTCCGTCGCCTTGAGGAGCCCGTCCGGACCCATCATCCGGATGTACGCCCACGGGATCGGCAGGATCCCGGCACTCCCCCACGGAGCGCCGCTCACCGGGCCTACGCCGCCGTCGGCGTGGCCACGGCCAAGGGGTCCGGCCTCAGGCCTCAGCGGATGCGAGGGCAGGAACGGGGCCAGATGCTCGCGCACGGCGGTCGGTCCGACACCCGGGCCACCACCACCGTGCGGGATGCAGAAGGTCTTGTGCAGATTGAGGTGGGATACGTCGGCACCGAACTTGCCGGGCTTCGCGAGACCGACGAGCGCATTGAGGTTGGCGCCGTCGACGTAGACCTGCCCTCCAGCCTCATGCACCGCTGCGCAGATGTCTGCCACGGCGGTCTCGAAGACCCCGTGCGTCGATGGGTAGGTGATCATGAGCGCCGCGAGCCTCTCCCGGTGCTCGATAATCCGCGCGCCGAGATCAGCCGTGTCGACATTGCCCTGCGCATCGCAGGCAACGACGACGACCCTCATGCCCGCCATTACCGCGGAGGCGGCATTCGTTCCGTGGGCGCTGCTCGGAATCAGGCAGACGTCACGATGCCCATCCCCACGGGACCGGTGGTAGCCGCGAATCGCCAGCAGTCCAGCGAACTCGCCCTGCGAGCCCGCGTTGGGCTGCAGCGTCACGGCGTCGTACCCGGTGATCTCGACGAGCCATGACTCGAGCTGGCCGATGAGCTCGAGGTACCCCTGCGCCTGGTCAAGCGGCGCGAATGGGTGAATACCGGCGAACTCGGGCCACGTGATGGGCTCCATCTCGGTCGTTGCGTTGAGCTTCATCGTGCATGAGCCCAGCGGGATCATCGAACGATCGAGGGCGATATCGCGATCGGCCAGTCGGCGCAGATATCGGAGCATCGACGTCTCGCTGCGGTGGGTGTTGAACACCGGATGCGTCAGGAACGGCGACGTGCGCCGCAGGGCTGCCGGTATCGACGGGGAATCGGCTGCCAGCCCGGACTCGATCGCCTCGAACCCCCGGGCGCCGGTGCCCGTGATGGCCCCGCCTAGGGCACTCCAGACTGCTTCAACGTGCTCGCGCAGGGTCAGCTCGTCGGTGGAAACCGACACCGTGTCCTCATCGACCAGGCGGATGTTCACACCCAGATCGCGCGCGGCGTCCACGACGGTGGGAGCCTGCCCTGGCACCCGTATGCGGACGGTGTCAAAGAAGCCACCGGCGTCGATCGTGCCACCAGCCTCCAGGATGCCGGTCGCGAGCACCGAAGCCAGTCGATGGGTTCGCTGGGCAATCTGCGTCAACCCGACCGGTCCGTGATAGGCCGCGTACATCGACGAGACCACCGCGAGGAGCACCTGCGCTGTGCAGATATTGCTCGTCGCCTTCTCCCGTCGGATGTGCTGCTCTCGGGTCTGCAGCGCAAGCCGGTAGGCCGGTGCGCCGTCAGCATCGACGCTCACCCCGACAAGCCGCCCGGGCATGCTGCGCTCGAGCCCCGCCCTCACCGACATGAAGCCAGCGTGGGGTCCACCGAAGCCGAGGGGCACGCCGAAACGCTGGGCCGAGCCCACGACGATGTCGGCCCCCATCTCGCCCGGCGGCATGAGCAGGGTCAGGGCCAGGAGGTCAGCCGCGACGACAGCAAGGGCCCCACGCGCATGGGCGGCCTCGATGACCGGACGAGGGTCTCGGATGGCGCCGCTTGATCCGGGGTAGCCCACGAGGACGCCCGCCAGCTCGCCGTCTGGGAGTCCGACGCTGAGGTCGGCCACCACGAGCTCTATGCCCATCGGCTCTGCACGAGTCGCGAGCACAGCGAGGGTCTGCGGATACAAATCGGCATCCACCGCGAACCGACGCACCCCGCCCTTCGATGCCCGAATGCACAGGGTCATCGCCTCCGCGGCAGCCGTTGGCTCGTCAAGAAGGGAGGAACCAGCGACCGGAAGCGCCGTGAGGTCCTCGATCAGTGTCTGGAAGTTCAGCAGCGCCTCGAGACGCCCCTGGGAGATCTCGGGTTGGTACGGCGTGTAGGCGGTGTACCACGCCGGACTCTCGAGCACATTGCGGACGATGACCGCAGGAGTCTCGTTGCCGCTATAGCCCAGACCGATCATGTTGACCAGCAGGTGATTACGGGCGGCGAGCCGGCGCAGTTCGGCGCGGGTCTGCCGCTCCGACAGTGCGTCAGGAAGGCGCAGCGACTGGGCCCAGCGGATGGCCTCGGGGACCACGTCCTGCGACAGTGCTGACAGCGAGGCATAGCCAATCGCCTGCAGCATGACCTCGACGTCTGCCGAGTCGGGGCCGATGTGCCGGCGGTCGAACGTGGAGTCTTCGCACAGGGATTCGAGCACTGATCGAGGCATGGTCTGATCCTTCGACGGGGTGCGTGCGGCACCATCGGAGTCGGTACGCGGCAGCGCACCGTTCTCCCCCTCTGTTGCCCGCAGCATTCTGCGACCTGAGAGATTCACCCCGGCGCTGGATGCGCCATGGCTTTCCCCGTCGGTGGGGAACCGCCGTTGTCACGGCTGTTCCCGCCTTCCAGAGGCGCCTACCCCAATCGGTCCGCGTGCCTGAGAGATTATCGGGGAGAATTGCTCCTTCGGCGGCTGCACATGGGATGTGCAGCGCTCTCCCGACCGGGGTCCATCAGCAAGCGAATGCTATCGGGACCTAGCCGGCGGCGCGACGTGCCCGTCGTGCTGACAGCTCGTCGGGGGACGCGTCCTGGACGCCTCCATCGGCATCGGGACGCTCCCCGGGAAGCGTGGCAAGCGTGCCCTCGACCTCGCGCCACACGCTGCCAACAGCAATTCCGAAGACCCCCTGCCCGCCCCGGACGAGGTCGATAACCTCGTCGGCGCTGCGGCACTCGTAGATCGTGGCACCGTCGCTCATCAGGGTCATGCGTGCCAGGTCGTCGCCGTTACGGGTCGCAAGGTGCTCGACGGCCGCCCGGATGTTGGGCAGGCTCACACCGGTATCGATCAAGCGCTTCACGATGCGCAGGATGAGGATGTCGCGGAACCCGTAAAGGCGGTGGCTGCCGGAGCCGCTGGCGCCTCGCACGGTGGGCTCCACGAGGCCCGTTCGGGCCCAGTAGTCGAGCTGGCGGTAGGTAATGCCAGCGGCCGAGCAGGCAATCGGGCCGCGATAGCCGATGTCGGCCGGCAGCGGACGAAGCTCCGCATCGTCGAAGAGAGCGCCCTGCGGATTCGATGCCACGACCGGTCGTTCGTCATTGACGGGACGGTCAGCATTCACGAGCAGCCTCCTATGGAAAAGCGATCGCCTCCAAGCAGGAGCGAACGTCAAAACCGTGCAACGCTCACGCTACGAACCGTCAAGGGGGAGGGTCAACCCGACACACGGGCGGGTCGCCGACCGAAGTCTGGACCTCCACCTGAGGGTTCTACTGGAAATCCTCGGGCGAAATCTGGTCGAGGAACTCCCGGAATTTCTCGACTTCGTCCTCCTGTGGTTCTTCGTCCGGCAACTCGATACCAGCCTCGTCAAGGACCTCTTCGGCACCGAAAATAGGGACCGATGCTCGCAGGGCCAGGGCAATCGCATCGGATGGCCGAGCACTCACCTC
>WLND01000067.1 GCA_009726075.1 Actinomycetota bacterium | reverse complement strand
GTATCGGACGACGACCTGGCCGACGACATCGACAGGTTCCAGTAAGAGGTGATGAGGCCCCTGGCCCACCTGCTGCATCCAGCAAGCGTGCGGGTGGGGTTGATTCCGGCGACTCGATCGCTGGCGGGGAATTTCCACATCGAAGCCGAGTCCCGGGTGGTCGAACTCGATGCACAGGGCGCACTGCTTGACGATGACGTTCGGCTTCAAGTCTTCCGCTGGATCCGGTATCTCATGCCGGCCGGCGACTCCATTGACATGACCATCTCAATCGAGGGCGATTCGCTCAGGCTCCATGCACATGGCGTTCGGCAGTCCCGGGCCCTTGATCCGATCCAGCGCGTCGCGGGACTGGCGGTCCGGTCGCTCGACTCGAGCGCGGAGCGCTGCATCATCGCGCCCCGCGCCGGCACCTTCGTGGGCGTGGAGGACGACAGCCTGGTCGTCCCGCAGCAGATCGAGCGCTCGCGGGGGGACCGCTGGTTCCTCCTCACCCGTTCACCGGTGATGAACGTGCGGCTCGTGCTGCTCGTCGGGCTGGTGACGATGCCGGTCGCCATTGCCTGGGCCAATTCCCAGTTTGCCGGCGCGCCGGCGGTAGCGATCATTCTCGGTGTCCTTGTCCCCGCGGGCCTGGCGATGGTGCTCACCCGGATCCATGTGCCGGAGGGCACTCGCCGGGGCACGTGGCTGTCCATCGGACTGTGGCTTGCGCTGGGGATCGTGGCCGGTCTCGCGAATATCCTGGGGTTCTGGCTGCTCGCGCCGGACACTGCCCCGTGGGTGTTCATCCGCATTGTCGGGGGCCTGTGGCGATACACCCTCATCGGACTTCTCATCGTCGCAGCTCAGGGCCTCGTCGCGCAGACCATGGCTGACGCAGCCAGGCTCCGGGCCGGCATCGAGTCTGCTCTCGCGGACCGCCGGGGAGTGCTCGCCGGTGCCGATCGGACTGATCGGTTCCTGTCGGAGACCCTGCACCGCACGGTGCAGGGCAGGCTCTCGGCGATCTCGCTCCTCCTGCGCTTCGAACGCCGACCCGAGGCCATTGTCGAGCTGGGGCGACTTGTCAGCGACACGCTGCCGACCATCGAAGCTCGGCTCATGGAGGGGTCGAATGCGGGCATCGACTCGAGCGAGCGCCGTGTCAGCGACGAGATCGGGTTGGGGCTCAACGACTCCGTGGACTGGGCGAGCCTGGAGCGGTCGGATCCGGAGCTTGCCAGGCAGTTCCACCTCGTCGTCGAGGAGTGCTCGGTGAACGCACGCCGGCACGGCGGGGCCCAGTGGATGCGGGTGTTCATGACTGTGTCGGCCGACTGGCTCACGCTGCACTGCCACGATGACGGCCGGGGTCCGGGTCCGCAGGGCCCGGGCAGCGGCCTGGGATCTCGGCTCTTCGACGAGGTCTGCGCGGAGTCCGGGGGCACGTGGAGCCTCGTGCGCGGCGACGTCCTGACGGAGTTCGCCCTTTGCGTCCCCCTCGTGCCGCCGAGTCGGACTACGGGCTCGCCGGAGGCGTGAGGACGCCCCCGAAGCGATCTGGAGGCGCACCTCGGCGCCAGTGCTAGAGGTTGGCAGCCTGCTTGATCACCTGCGCGTAGGCGCGGGCTCCGGCCGGTGTGAGGTGGATGCCGTCGGAGACGAAGTACTCGGGATGGTCAACCGATGCGGCGCGCCAATCGGCGAGCACTGCGTTCGGGTAGTCGGGCACGACGCTCTTCATCACCTTGTTGTTGGGGTCACGCCAGCTGCGGGGCATGCTGTCGTTGACGACGACGATGCGCGGAGTGGCAGCGAGGATGTCGAGCATCTCGCGCATCATGCTCTCGGGCAGCACTCCGTTGGTGCCGGGATGCAGCACCACCACCGGAGCCAGGCGATCGCCCGCGACGTAGCGCTTGAGCTTGCCGATGAAGGCCCCTGGATACCGGGACACTGCTGCATCGACACTCGTGCCGGGAATGAGGTCTTTCAGGGTCGACCGGGCGCCGAGCATGACGGAATCTCCGATTGCGCTGAGCCGCCCGTTTGCTCCTGCAGCGGTGCTGGACGGGGTCGGACTCGGCGATCCGGATACAGCGGGCGATGTTCCTCGCGATGGCTCAAGGGTCGGAGCCGCTGAGGGCCCGGAGGACGCCTCCGAATCGAGCGAGACCTCGGTTGGTCCGCCGGACTCAAGTCCCATCGCGGCGATGACGTCGGGAGCCAGGCCCGCCTCGAGCGAAGCACGCGGAGCACCCATGAGGAGGATCGCCAGGACGACGACCGCCGCGGTTGCGGTGCCGATCATCGTGAGCGCGACCAGGCGCATGCGGGTTCGGGCCGGCCCGCTGGATGCTCGCAGCCGCTGTACGAAGCGATTGATGGCACCATGCCGGATCGGCATCTCGAGGAATCGGAAGCTCAGCTCGGCCACGCCGAATGTCAGGGCAAGGCGCAGCACGAGGAGCGGGAATCCATCAAGGGGAACATCCAGGCCCGGACGGGTGATCATGAAGATCGGCCAGTGCCACAGGTACAGGCCGTAGGACCGCTGTCCGATGTAGCGCAGTGGCTGGCGTCCCATGGCCCGGCCCAGGGGGACGCCCGGGTGGCTCGCCGCGGCAATGAGCAGCGCCACGAGCAGAGCCAGGACCAGGAAGCCGCCGCGGTAGAGCCAGGGGGTGAATTCGCCGGCGAAGGCGAAGAACCACACCACGGCGAGCAGTGCCGCGATGCCGACGGCCATGATCAGGCGCGCTGCACCGGCGGAGATCTTGCCGCGCATGCGGCCCGGTCGCCAGACCGTGGCGAGGGCCGCGCCGACGAGCAACCCCATCGCGTGCGAGTCGGTGCCGAAGTAGGCACGGCTGGGGTCGGCGAAGTCCGGGTAGCCATTGGCGACGGCAAGCCACAGCATCCATGCTGTGGAGAGCACGGCGAGCGTCATCGCCAGCGTGAAGACGCCGCGTCGGGCGTAGCGGCGCACCACGAGAAAGGCGATCGCCGGCCAGATCAGGTAGAACTGCTCCTCGACCGCGAGCGACCACAGGTGCTTGAGGAGCGGGGGACGTCCGATGAACTCGAAGTAGGACTGGTCGGCGACGATGTACCACCAGTTGTTGACGTAGAGCACCGAGGCAAGGGCATCGGATGCCACCTGGCGCGCGGCATCTCGATAGACGAAGGCGGCGGCCAGCGAGACCACGAGGAGTACGAGGAGGAGGGCCGGCAGCAGGCGCCGTGCACGTCCGAGATAGAACTTCTTGAAATCGATCCGCCCCGAGCGATCGAACTCCTCGAGGATGAGCGACGTGATGAGGAAGCCGCTGAGGACGAAGAAGACATCGACACCCAGGAATCCGCCGGGCAGCCAGTCGAGGTCGGCGTGATAGAGCAGCACCCCGAGGACGGCGAGGGCTCGAACGCCATCGAGGCCGGGGAGATACCCCATCTCCTTTGAGCGTGGGCCACGGTCGAGCTGCCACGGCACGGATGTGCGCTCGGGCAGGTCGGTCACTGTTGCATGCTAAGCGACAGTGGGCTCACCGGGACAATTGGCTGACGACGGCATTCATGAGGCCGAACCTCGCGGCTGACCATGACCCCACGGCGAGTGCAACGGTGACCAGCAGGACGATTAGGACGCGGCTGAATCGTCGGGCAGCGGCCAGCAGGCCGACTGCCAGCACCATGCCCAGGAGCACGGCTGAACCGGCCGTGACCTGATCATCGGACGCGGCCCAGCCCATGATGGTGATATCGGGGAGGTTCACGGTGTCGGGGGCAGGCTCTCTGGGATCGGCCTAGTGCCCTGGAACTGCCGCGGCCTGCACGAGCTCGACGAGCACGCCCCCGCAGTCCTTCGGGTGTGCGAAGTTGACGAGTGAGCCAGCGGTGCCCCGCTTGGGCGCGTCGTAGAGCATGCGGACGCCGTTGGCCCGGAGGTGATCGGCGGCGGCAACGACGTCGTCGACGCCGTAGGCGACCTGCTGGATGCCCGGGCCCGACCGGTCGAGGAACTTGGCGATGGTCGAGTCGGGGGACAGCGGCGCGAGGAGTTGGATGCAACTGCCCTGATCGCCGACACCGAGCATGGCCTCGCGTACGCCCTGCTCCTCGTTGACCTCCTCGTGTACGACGGCAAGGCCGAAGGCGCGGCCGTAGAACTCGATTGCGGCATCGAGGTCGGGCACCGCGATGCCGACGTGGTCTATGCGCGTAAGAATTGAATGCATGGCGGCTATGGTGTCATCCGGTTCGAGCCATGGCCAACGGTGGTTCGCTCGTCGAAGGAGATGGCAGTCGTGACGGCGTTCATTGAGGGTGCGCGGGCCGGTGACGTCCGCATGATCGCCCGTCTCATCTCCCAGATCGAGGACGGCGGAGGCGCTGCTCGCGAGGCGATGCGCGCCCTGGCGACGTTCGCCGGACGGGCCCACGTCATCGGCATCACCGGTGCCCCTGGAGTCGGCAAGTCGACAACGACCTCGGCGATCATCACCGCCCTGCGCAATGACGGGCAGCGAGTGGCGGTGCTCGCCGTCGATCCGTCCTCGCCGTTCTCCGGTGGCGCGCTGCTCGGCGACCGCATCCGCATGCAGCGCCATTCAGGCGACTCCGGCGTCTACATCAGGTCGATGGCCTCGCGTGGCCACCTCGGCGGGCTCGCTGCGACCACGCCACAGGTCATTCGGGTGCTTGATGCCGCGGGCTTCGACGTCGTCATCATCGAGACCGTTGGCGTCGGGCAGTCGGAGGTGGAGATCGCCGAGACCGCCGACACCTCGATCGTGCTGTCGGCTCCCGGCATGGGCGATGGCATCCAGGCGGCGAAGGCTGGAATCCTCGAGATCGGGGATATCTTCGTGGTGAACAAGGCCGATCGTGATGGCGCCGACGCGACGGCGCGCGAGTTGCGCCACATGGTCGAGCTGGGGTCGTGGCAGGGCTGGAAGCCGCCGGTGGTGAAGGCGAGCGCCGTGCAGGGCACTGGCATGGACGAGGTGATGGCTGCGATCGCCGACCATCGCGCATGGCTTGCCGCGAGTGGCGAGGACCGGCTCCGACGCCTGCGCAGGGCGCGGGAGGAAATCACGGCCCTGGTGCTCGGTGCCGTGCGCCAGCGGCTCGCCGACCGATCCGACGAGCTAGCAGCCCTCGCCGACGACGTCCTGTCGGGTCGGACTGACGCCTTCGCGGCGGCCGAGCGGTTCGACTAGCCAGATCTCCGCTGCCAGGCCCCGGGCTCGGCGAGGAGTTCGGTCACGTCGCTCGGCAGGTTGTTCGTCGCGACGTCGTCGAGGCTGATGCCCTCGAGCACGTGGCGCATCGATGCGCGAACGGCGATCCACACCTCGCGTAGGTGCTCGCTGGCTCCGTCGTACTCGACCTCCTCGGGGCGCTTGCCCCGCACCGCCGCGAGGGGACCATCAAGGGCCCGTACGACATCGGCGATCGTGACCTCGGCCGGATTTCGGTCGAGCCGGTAGCCGCCGTCGGCACCGCGCTGGCTGGCCACGATGCCGGACTGGCGCAGCTGGCGCAGGATGCCTTCGAGGAACTTGACGGGCACCTTCTGGGCGGTGGCGATGGCATCGCCCTTGGTCAGCTGATTGGGATCGACCCGGTATGAGGCTGCGAGTTCAAGCAGGGCGCGCATCCCGTAGTCGGCCTTCGCGGAGATATGCACACAGGCATTCTCCCCGGTGACGCTCCTCATCGAGCGACCGGCCCGCTGAAAAGCCGGCAGCTCATCGCGCTACCCCTGGCGGTGCGGGCACGCCGCACCTCAGACCCCGACGTCGAGGCCGCGCCTGCGGCGAAGCCGGCGTGAGTAGGACGAGAACAGTCCGTCGACGAGCATGCCGAGAATCAGGATCACGAGCATGGTGGCCAGCAGTTGCGGTGCCTTGGAGAATTGCCGGGCGAACTCGAGCTGCGCCCCGAGTGATGGCTTCTCGGCGATGATGACGAGCAGTTCGCCGGCCATGAGGCTGCGCCAGGCAAATGCCCAGCCCTGGGTGAGGCCGGCCACGTAGCCGGGCATGGCGGCGGGCAGCACGATGTCGCGGTAGAGGCTCACCGGGGAGGCTCCGAGCACCCGGCCGAGGCGTGTGAACGCGGGCGGCACGTGGTCGATGCCCGAGATGACGCCATTGGCGATGCTCGGTGCTGCGCCGAGCACGACGACGAACATGATGGCCTGCTCGTCGAGCCCGAAGAGCAGGATGGCGAGCGGGAACCACGCGATCGATGGCATTGTCTGCAGACCGGTGATGAGGCTTCCGACGGCGAGCCGCAGGGGGCGAATCCTCGCGACCAGGACCCCGATGGTCGTGCCGATGACGAGGGCCAGCGCGAACCCGATGACCGCACGGGTCAGGGTCGTGGTGATGGCAGACCAGAAGCGCTCGGTCCCGAGCATCCCGCCGAGGGTCTGGAGGGTTTCGGCCGGCGCCGGAAGCACGTAGGTCGGCCGCCAGCCGGACCACACGATGACCTGCCAGAAGGCAAGGACGAGGACGATAGCCAGGGCCTTGGGCCAGAGCCAGCCGTAGATGAGCCTGGCCCTGCCTGCGCCGGGCGGCGCTGCCGGAGTGTCGTCGACGACCGGGGTGAGCACGTCAGCCGACATGGGCGTGTCCTTGGGATTTGAGCCGCCGGGTTAGGTCGGCTGCGCGGGTGGCGATTTCGGGGGAGTCCATGACCCTCGGGTGCGGGAGCGGGATGAGTTCTTCGTGGAGGATGCGGCCTGGATGGCTGCCCATGAGGACGACGCGATCACCCAGGCGGATCGCTTCGCGCATGTTGTGGGTGACGAAGACGACGGCGAGGCCCTGATCGCGGACGACCGTCTCGATCTCGTCGTGCAGGTGGTCGCGCGTCATCGCGTCGAGCGCCCCGAGGGGCTCGTCCATGAGAAGGATCTGGGCGTCCTGGGCTAAGCACCTGGCGAGCGCGACCCGCTGGCGCATCCCGCCGGAGAGCTCGTGCGGCCGGTGGCTGCCCCAGCCGTCAAGCTGGACGATCCCGAGCAGTTCGGCCGTGCGGGCGCGACGCTCGGCCTTGGGCACGTGCCTGAGTTTCAGGGCCAATTCGACATTCTCGGCCGCGGTGAGCCACGGCAGGAGCGTTGCGTCCTGGAACATGAGCGCAACGTTGCCGCGAACGGTGAGCGTGCCGGCAGACGGCTGGTCGAGCCCGGCGATGAGGTTGAGCAGGGTGCTCTTGCCGCATCCCGAGGCCCCGACCACCGTGACGAACTCGCCGGGTGCGACGTCGAGGCTCACGTCCTGAAGGGCCACGGTTCTGTCATCGCCGGTGCCGAAGACCTTGGTCAGGCCGACCGCTTCGAGGATCGGGATGGTGTTCGCGTCGGCCGCCTCGGCCGTCGTCATGACGTGACCGCCGGCCGGCCGAGCCCCGTGAGTACCTCGCTCAGCAGGGTGGTGTCGTACAACGTGCCCGGGAGTCCGCCGGCGGTGTCGATCTCGCCCTGATCGAGGACGCCGACGGCGGTCGCATGCGCGGCCGACTCGATGAGCGTCCTGACCAGGGGGTCTGCAGTGAAGGTGACCTGTGACCACGCGCGGTCGAGCACGGCCGGGTCAAGGGACGATC
>WLND01000066.1 GCA_009726075.1 Actinomycetota bacterium | reverse complement strand
GGTGATGACCGTGCTCGGCCAGGTGCGATCAGGGATATCGATGGGAGAGACGGGCGAGTATCGGTGGAAACGCATGCCGGATGGGCTCTGGGCATTGCGCTGCTCGTAGGTGGCGAAACGATCGAAGGTATTCGTCATGAGGGGCTCCTGCAGGTCGGATCTGGTCGGTCAACCGGCGAACGACGACACCCGCGACGAGGAGGCCGGTTTTACTAGGCCTCGCCGCGGCAGCGAAGGAGGAGCAGCGCATGCGTCATGATGCCTGCAGGCTAGCAGGTGGGTCGTCCCTGTCGCCCGATGCGCTTCGAAGTGACGCCGGGACGCCGGGCTGGTATCCATGTGGCATGGACCATTCGACAAGCATCGACACGCTCGGGCACGGCAAGTACCTGTCGCTCACGACCTTTCGGGCCGATGGGACGCCGGTGGCGACGCCGGTGTGGCTCATTCGAGACGGCGACGTCCTGCGGGTCCTGACCCAGGAGAACTCGGGCAAGGTCAAACGCCTTCGAGTCAATGCGACGGTATTGGTCGCCAGCTGCGATATGCGCGGACGGATCAAGGGCGCGCAGGTGCCGGCCAGCGCAACCCTGCAGGCGGTTGACGAGACGGCTCGGACGTCGACGCTGATCCGGAAGCGCTATGGGCTCATGGGGCGCATGATGACGTGGATGAACGAACGCGGATCCCGGAAGGCCGGCCCCGTTGTAGGCGCCGGGCACGTCGGGATCACGATCCGACTGGCACCCTGACCCGACCCCAGCCGAAGTAGGCGATTGGGCCGACGAAATTCACGGCGATGGCCACGGCCCAGGCCGCTTTGGGCCCGCGAACGAGCGCTGCCGGGCGCCGGGCCAGGTCGACCCACGCGGCGGTTGCGAGGGTGAGCTGAACCGTCGCTCCAATGACGAGCGCTGTCTTCTGCCGGTCCGACATCTCACTCCAACGGCGTGCTGCCATCGGGCACCTCCTTCGGGGAGTTTCACCCTGCCCCATCCGCGCGATTGATGCCACCGGACTGCAACTACTCTTGCCTCCATGTCACGCACCCTGAACCTTGCACTGATCCCCGGCGACGGTATCGGCACGGAGGTTGTCGCGGAGGCCATGAAGGTCCTCCTCGCAATCGCGCCGGATGCCCACATCACCGTCGAAACCACGGAGTACGACCTCGGAGCCAAGCGTTACAACGCCACCGGCGAACTGCTGCCCGACGAGGTCGTTGCGGAGCTCCGCACGAAGGACGCGATCCTGCTCGGGGCAATCGGTGATCCGTCTGTCGCACCCGGCATCCTCGAGCGCGGAGTGCTGTTGCCCCTTCGTTTCGTGATGGACCACCACGTGAACCTGCGACCCGTGAAGCTGTACCCGGGAGTGACAGGGCCGATCGCAGGCAAGGGCCCCAAGGAGATCGACTTCGTCGTGTGCCGTGAGGGCACCGAGGGTCCCTACGTCGGCTCGGGCGGCGTGCTTCGCAAGGGCACGATCCACGAGGTTGCGACCGAGGAGAGCATTAACACCGCATTCGGGGTCGAGCGCATCGTGCGCGATGCCTTCGAGCGTGCACGCCGCCGCCGTGGCAAGGTCACCCTCGTGCACAAGACGAATGTGCTCGTCCATGCCGGCTCGCTCTGGCAGCGCACGTTCGACCGCGTCGCGCATGATTTCCCGGGCATCGAGACCGACTACTGCCACGTTGATGCGGCGTCCATGTTCTTCCTGACCAACCCGGAGCGATTCGACGTTGTCGTCACCGACAACCTGTTCGGCGACATCCTCACCGATATTGGCGCTGCAATCGGCGGCGGCATTGGTCTGGCGGCCAGCGGCAACATCGATCCGAGTCGGCAGAACCCGAGCATGTTCGAGCCGGTCCACGGCTCGGCGCCGGATATCGCCGGCCAGGGCAAGGCGGATCCGACGGCGACGGTGATGTCGCTTGCGATGCTCCTTGACCACGTCGGCTTCGAGGATGCGGCCGCATGGGTCGAGCGGGCGGTTGCGGCCGACCTCGAGGCGCGCGGCACCGCCGTGCGATCGACCTCGGAGATCGGCGATGCCCTCGCCGCGGGCGCAGTCGCGCAAGCGAGCGCCGGCTAGCCCTGCGCATCGCTCGCTGCATCCACCCTTCACTACCGTGTGCACATCGACTTGAGGGAGCCAGACATGAGCGCGAACGCTTCGGAAGGTGCGGCCCTGTGGCCCATCGAGGTCACGGCAACCACGACGCCGACGAGCGCCGAGCGCCGTGCCGAGATCCTCGCCGATCCGGGCTTCGGCCGCTATTTCACCGACCACATGTTTCGGGCGAAGTGGACCGTCGACGGCGGATGGCACGACGCGCAGGTGGTGCCGTACGGCCCGCTCGTCCTCGATCCGGCGACGAACTTCATGCACTACGGGCAGGCGATCTTCGAGGGGCTCAAGGCCTACCGGCACGCCGATGGCATGGTGAAGACCTTCAGGCCCCTTCGGAACGCATCGCGTTTCGCCTCATCGGCCCGCCGGCTGGCGATGGCCGAGCTGCCCGAGGAGCTGTTCCTCGGGTCGATAGAGGCACTCGTGCGCCAGGACTCCGCGTGGGTTCCGGAGGGCCAGGAGAAATCCCTGTACCTTCGTCCGTTCATGATCTCCACCGAGATCGGCCTCGGCGTCCGACCCGCCAATGCCTACGAGTACCTGCTCATTGCCTCTCCTGCGGGTGCGTACTTCCCGCAGGGGGTCAAGCCGGTGTCGGTGTGGCTGTCTGACGACTACGTGCGCGCGGCACCCGGAGGCACTGGTGAGGCCAAGTGCGCAGGCAACTATGCGGCGTCGCTCCTGGCCCAGGCCGAAGCGGCACTGCACGGCTGCGATCAGGTCGTCTGGCTCGACGCAATCGAGCGGCGGCTGATCGAGGAGATGGGGGGCATGAACCTGTACTTCGTGTACGGCTCCGGTGACTCAGCGCGCATCATGACCCCGAGGCTCACGGGATCATTGCTCCCTGGCATCACGCGAGATTCGCTCCTCACCGTCGCGGCAGATCTGGGCATTCTCGCCGAGGAGGGCCAGCTCAGTGTCGACGAGTGGCGCGCGGGATGCGCATCAGGGGAGATCACCGAGGTGTTCGCATGCGGCACCGCGGCAGTGATCACGCCGGTCGGGAACGTCAAATCGCGGACGAGCGGCGCCTGGGAGGTCGCGGGCGGGCAATCGGGTCCGGTCACCATGCAGCTGCGTCAGGCACTTCTGGATATCCAGACCGGGGCGGTTGCCGATCGCCACAACTGGATGCACGCAATCTGCTAGGTTGAGCTTGTGCATCACACAACCATCATTATTTCCTAGCGCGCCGACGTTCGTCGACGCGCAGCCCTTCGCACCCGCGGGGGGCTTTTTCATTGGCTGCACGGTGGTGCAGCCAAGCACGGCAGGAGAAGTCCGCTATGACCCGCCCAGATGCATTCCACGTCTTCGACACCACCCTGCGCGATGGGGCCCAGCGCGAGGGCATCTCATTTTCCGTTCACGACAAGCTCGCGGTAGCGCGCCTGCTGGACGATTACGGCGTGGGCTTCATCGAGGGCGGCTGGCCGGGTGCCATGCCGAAGGACACGGAATTCTTCCAGCGAGCACAGGACGAACTCACGTTGCGCAACGCTCAGCTCGTTGCCTTCGGGGCGACGCGCAAGGCCGGAGTCAATGTTCAGGATGATCCCCAGGTGCGGGCCCTCCTCGACTCGCAGGCACCGGTCATCACGATCGTTGCGAAGTCCGATGTGCGGCATGTCTTCGAGGCCCTGAAGACCACCCTGGACGAGAACGCGGCGATGGTGAGCGACACCGTGCGCTTTCTCGTCGGCGAGGGCCGCCGGGTGTTCGTCGACATGGAGCATTTCTTCGACGGCTACAAGCATGACCCGGACTACGGGGTCAGGCTGCTCGTCGCATCATTCGAGGCTGGCGCGAGTGTTGGGGTCCTGTGCGACACCAACGGCGGCATGCTCCCGAGTGGAATAGGCGCGATTGTCTCCGATGTCAGGGAGCGGTCGGGTGTGCGCCTGGGCATCCACTGCCAGAACGACACATCGTGCGCGATTGCGAACACCATTTCCGCGGTCGAGGCGGGCGTTACGCACGTGCAGTGCACCGCCAACGGCTACGGCGAGCGCACCGGTAATGCCGACCTGTTCCCGGTCGTCGCGAACCTCGAGCTCAAGCTGGGGATCGAGTGCCTGCCCCCGGGCAATCTGCGCGAGACCGTTCGTGTCTCCCATGCGATTGCTGAGATCGCGAACATCGCCCCAGATACCCATCAGGCGTATGCGGGGGTGTCCTCGTTCGCTCACAAGGCCGGGCTCCATGCGAGCGCCCTCAAGGTCAATGCCGAGCTCTACAACCACATTGATCCCGCCGTCGTCGGGGGTGACCAGCGCGTGCTCATCACGGAGATGGCCGGACGCGCTTCGGTGGAGCTCAAGGGCCGCGAACTGGGCTACGACCTCTCGGACGATCCCGCGCTCCTCACGAGGGTCGTGGAGCAGGTCAAGTCGCTCGAATCGCAGGGCTGGACCTTCGAGGCCGCTGACGCGTCGTTCGAGCTCCTCCTTGCGTCCGAGGCCGGCGTCGTCCGGGCGTTCGAGGTCGAATCGTGGCGGACGATCGTCGAGCAGTTGCCCGACGGCCAGGTGAAGAGCGAGGCGACCGTCAAGGTGCACGCCGGCGGTGATCGCATCATCTCGACCGCAGAGGGCAATGGCCCGGTCAATGCGCTGGACAAGGCCCTGCGCGCTGCGATGATTCAGATCTATCCCGAGCTGGCGACGCTTCGGCTCATCGACTACAAGGTCCGAATCCTCGAGGGCGCATCGGGCACCGGGGCTGTCACCCGGGTTCTCGTCGGCACCAGCGATGGCCGGGCCGAGTGGTCCACGGTCGGCGTCCACGAGAACGTGATCGCTGCCTCCTGGCGCGCGCTCGAGGATGCCGTGACGTTCGGCCTGCTGCGCAATGCCCGATCGGGCGAGGCGACGGAGTAGCGCTCGGGAGTCGATAGGCTCCCGAGGTGCGAATCTGTCGAGTTTCCGTTGATGACGAACTGTTCTTCGGCCTGATCGAAGGCCTCACGGATACCGGGGAGATCGGCGAGGGCACCCTCGTCGCGCTCCTCGAGGGCCACCCCTACGGGGAGTTGTCGCCCGAGGGGCGCATCCTCAAGGCGGCCGACGTGCGTTTCGTCGCGCCTGTCCTTCCGAGCAAGGTGATCGCTGTCGGACGCAACTACGCAGCCCACGCAAAGGAGATGGGCGGCGAGGTGCCGGTGGCGCCGATGATCTTCCTCAAGCCCAGTACGTCGGTGGTCGGTCCGGGTGAGCCCATAACGTTGCCCTGGCAGTCTGAGCAGGTGGAGCACGAGGCCGAGCTGGCCATCGTCATCGGACGGCTGTGCCGCGACGTGCCGCCGGAGCGGGTGCCCGAGGTCGTGCTCGGATACACCTGCGCGAATGACGTCACCGCGCGCGACCTGCAGAAGACCGACGGTCAATGGGGGAGGGCAAAGGGATTCGACTCCTTCTGCCCCCTCGGTCCCTGGATCGTCACCGATCTCGAGGCAGACAACGCCGCGATCGAGTGCCGGGTCAACGGCGAAGTGCGCCAGAGCGGATCGACCGGCGACATGGTGTTCGACGTCGTCGAGTTGGTCTCGTGGATCAGTTCTGTCATGACGCTCCTTCCGGGCGATGTGATCTTGACCGGTACCCCCGCAGGGGTTGGTCCCATCAGTGCAGGAGATGAGGTAACGGTGTCGATTGAGGGTATTGGGTCGTTGAGGAATCCGGTGGTTGACCGTGACTGACGCTGCTGTCGTTGACGCCTCGGCCGGAGCCGAGCGAGTCCGGGTGCGGTTCTGCCCATCGCCGACCGGCAACCCGCATGTCGGCATGATCCGCACGGCGCTGTTCAACTGGGCCTACGCACGTCACACGGGCGGCACATTCGTCTTCCGGATCGAGGACACTGACTCGGCCCGCGATAGCGAGGATTCGTACTCGGCGCTGCTTGAGGCGCTGCGCTGGCTGGGCCTGACGTGGGACGAGGGCCCGGAGGTCGGCGGCCCCCATGGCCCCTACCGCCAATCACAGCGCCTCGATATCTACGCCGATGTTGCGGAGCGGCTGCGAGTGGCGGGCTATGCGTACCAGTGCTTCTGCTCGCAGGACGAACTCGAGGCGCGACGCGAGCTGGCGAAGGCCGAGAGTCGCACGCCCGGCTACGACGGCCAGTGCCGCAACCTGACCGAGTCGCAGGTCGCTGCGTACGTTGCCGAGGGTCGGGTGCCGGTCCTGCGTTTCAGGATGCCGGATCGAGATTTCACCTGGGACGACCTCGTTCGCGGCGACATCACCTTTGGCAAGGACCACGTTCCGGACTACGTCCTCGTGCGCGGAAACGGCGAGCCCCTGTACACCCTGGTGAATCCGGTCGACGACGCACTGATGCGGATTACGCACGTGCTTCGTGGTGAGGACCTCCTGTCGTCAACACCGCGCCAACTGGCCCTCTACGAGGCCCTGGCGGCCATTGGAGTGAGCGACGGCACCACGCCGAGGTTCGGCCACCTGCCGTACGTCATGGGCGAGGGAAACCGCAAGCTCTCCAAGCGCGATCCCGAGTCAGCCCTGCAGATGTACCGCGACACCGGCTACCTTCCGGAGGCCCTGCTCAACTACCTCGCACTGCTCGGCTGGTCGATGGGCGACGACCAGGAGTTCTTCGGCAAGGAGTTGATGTCCGAGCACTTCACCCTGTCCCGTGTGAATCCCAATCCTGCGCGGTTCGACCTGAAGAAATGCACGGCGATCAACGGCGACTGGATTCGCGCGCTCAGCCCGGAGGACCTCATCGATCGCATCGTGCCCTTCCTTGCTGACGCCGGCGTCGTCACCAACCCGCCGACGCTGGAACAGCAGCAGGTCCTGCGAGCTGGCGTTCCGTTGGTCCAGGAGCGCATGGAGACCCTGGGATCCTCGGTCTCGATGCTCGCATTCCTGTTGGTGCCAAACGAAAGATTCGAGATGGACGAGGCCGATGCTGCCGCGGTGCTGACGCCAGATTCAGCGGTGACGATCGACGCCGCCATTGCCGCGATCGACGCCGTCGAGACGTGGGATACCGAGTCGATCAACGAGGCCCTGCGCTCGGCGCTCATCGAGGGCCTGGGCCTGAAGCCCAAGTTGGCGTTCGGACCGGTGCGCGTGGCGGTGACCGGAAGGCGCGTGTCACCGCCCCTTTTCGAGTCCATTGAGATCCTCGGAAAGGCCGTCACGATCGCCAGATTGGGAGTGGCTCGCGCGGGTCTCTGAGCCGTCATCTATACTTCATTCTCGCCGAGCAATCGGAGCCAGCCGAGCAATCGGAGCAAGTGGGGTATGGGGTAATTGGCAGCCCAACTGATTCTGGTTCAGTTAGTCTAGGTTCGAGTCCTGGTACCCCAGCGAGATGCACGGTCGAACGTTGATCGCGCATCGACATGCGAGGAGCACGTTGCCTCGCATGAGCACGGCCCCGTTGTGTAGTGGCCTAGCACGCCGCCCTCTCAAGGCGGTAGCGCGGGTTCGAATCCCGTCGGGGCTACGTGCAGAGGGACCCTCCGTTCTTT
>WLND01000065.1 GCA_009726075.1 Actinomycetota bacterium | reverse complement strand
CTCATGGACCGGGCCTTTCGTTCAACGAGTCTACGGCCCGATGCATTCCGTGGTGACGGACCCAAGAGGCCGGTTCAGGGTGCGCCGAGCCCGATCATCGTGTGCTCAAGGATCGACTCGTGTTCATGAGTGCAGTCCAGGGTGACGACCCAGACCTCGAGGGCTTCGAGCATTGAGCCGCCACTCGCACCATCAGTGGTGGGCACGATGACGACTCCGACCGGGCGACCCTTGTACAGCGCGCGATCGACGACGAGGGCCTGCCCGCGGTCATGTCCCGTGAGCCAGTTGATGCATGACCGGAGGCCGACCAGGGTCGTCGTGAACCCGGCGACCCCACCGGGCGGGTCGGGATCCGGCTGGACGTCGGACATGAGCTGGGCGTTCGAAGCCCCGATCGTGTCGATGACCTCCTGGACGTTGTCCTTCATGCTCGAGGAGCCATAGTCAAGACCGGTCTGCACCACCCGGCGCACAGGCAACGAGCCGTCTCCAGTTGATTGGACGGCCGACTCCGATTTCAGTGGAGCCGCGGCTCCCACTGGGGCGTCCGCACCAAGAACGAGGTTCTCAGTGGCCCCCGCTGGGGCGAAACCCCCGTCGGCGACGACGGCGGGATTGTCCGCTCGGGTGCCCTGGGTTGCGTTGACGAGGAGCCCGGCGGCAACGAGGACGACGGCCGCGGCCGCGGCTCCGGCGAAGAGTACGGGCGCACGGCGCCGTGAGCGAATATCGACGACGTCGGCCCGGGTGGCGCCGTGCTCGGCGCGGTTGAGCGCCTCGGCGTCGAGGGCGGCCTGAAGCCGGTCCCACACGGCAGTGGGCATGCCGCCTTCAACACGGAGCATTGCCTGCATTCGCGCGTCACTTCCGTCCGGCTCACGTACCTGACTCATCCCTCGTCACCTCCCTTCGGAGATTTGACGCTGCCGGGACCCTCGGGGTTCCGCTCACGGACGTTCTTTCGCAGATGGCCGAGCTTGCTCGCGAGTTTGACGCGGCCGCGCGAGCATCGACTCTTGATCGTGCCCGGGGGGCACCCGAGCATGCCGGCCGCCTCCTCGATGGTCCAGCCCTCGACGTCGACGAGGAGAACGGCTTCGCGTTGGTGTCGGGGCAACTCCGACAGGGCGGCCGCGATCTCGATCTGGTCCTCACGCTCAGCGATGCGGTCACGCGCATCGACGAGGGCTCCCTCACCGCCGAGGCTTTCATCCGGCAAACTCACCGCATAACGGACGCTATTTCGTCGGCGGCGGTCGAGGCTGGCGTTCACGACGATGCGATGCAGCCACGTGGTCACGGCCGAGTCGCCGCGAAAACGGTCAGCCCCGCGAAAGGCCGATATGAGCGCATCCTGGAGCGCGTCGGCGGCATCGTCCGGATCGCCGGTCGTCCGAAGGGCGACCGCCCACATTCGATCGCGATGGCGTGCGATAAGGGACGTGAACGCCTCCGGGTCACCAGCGACGTGGGCAGCCAGCAACTCGGCATCACTGACTCCGCCAGCAGGTTCCATCAGCCGTGAGCCTAATGGGAGGGCCAACACTTGTGCCCCAAACGAGGTCAACCCTTGACCGTCACGCTGCTCACCGACACCTCGAAGGCACCGGGTGATGACGCAGATTCGGGGAGCTTGGGAAACCAGAGCAGCACGTAGCGGCCCACGAGGGGACGCGGCGTTCGCAGGTCGATGTTCTGGCCACCTGCGGACGACTGCGCGAG
Source organism: Actinomycetota bacterium (assembly GCA_009726075.1). Classification (GTDB taxonomy): domain Bacteria; phylum Actinomycetota; class Actinomycetes; order S36-B12; family S36-B12; genus WLND01. The sequence continues at coordinate 5,990 of WLND01000065.1, read as the reverse complement.
CAGGCGCCAGGTGCCGGGATCCCGGTAGACCTTATTCGCCACCCGCACCTCTGTCTGCGCCCCAACGTCTGCGAACGCCAGCGACACTGAACTGACAGCCTGCTGGGAGCCGAGATCAAGAACGATCCCGACACCACCCTTGCCATCGGCATCGAATGAACGGTAGCGATCCGAAGTCCAGGCGGTCATCGGATCCTCGTCGAAGATGAGCGGGATGTCCTGCTCGTTCTCCCGGCCCTTGCGGCCGTCGGGCTTGCCGTTTCGGTTGTCGTCTCCATTCGGATCGAATGACGTCGCCGCCGCTACTGCAAGGACCTGCTCGATTCCGGGCACGTTCTGCACCGTCGGCGTTGCTGAGGCGGTGAGCATCGCGTCGCTGTCGGCGCCAGCGCTTGGCTGCCACGCGCTCGGCCCCCCGGCCACCACCTGCCACCCGATGAAACCGACCAGTGCCGCCGCCGCAACGGCACCCGCCGAGATGGCGATCCTTTTGGGGTTCGTCAGTGCCGGACGATCGACGTAGGGGACGCGGTCGGAGTCGAGACTCGCCCCGACGTAGTCACGCGCCACCCCGAGCATCACGGCAAAGGCGCCCGCATCCCGAACCGTCGTGACGCCTCTGGGCCTGGCCGCATCGTGCACCGACCGAGCTATGCAGTCATCGATGTTGCGGGGAATGCTCGCCGAGACTCTTGACGGGGGCAGGACGAAGCCACCGGCACGCGGTGCCCGCGGAAGCCCATAGGGCGACCCATCGGGCTCGCCCGGCCACATGCCCGTGAGCAGCAGGTACAGCAGGCTCCCGAGGCCATCGACATCCGCCTGCGTCGTACCGAGGGACGGGTTCAGCGGGCCCCAAAGGGCGGCATCGACGGCGAGACCGCGCACCCGCACCTCACCGGCGTCGGTCACGATGACACTCGATGGACGCAGCCGACCGTGAGCGAGGGTCGTACTCAGCCCGGCCGATACCGCCCTGGCCACATCGTCAACGATCGACACCGCCTCCTCGAGGGGCAGCGGCTTCAGGCGTCCGGCGACCAGTGATTGCTGGACGGTCGATCCCGTGGCCCACTCGCTCACGACAGCGGCCATCGCCGGCTCGTCCGTGGATGCGGGGACGGTGAGGACGTCGAGGACGCGCAGCAGCCTGCGGTCCTCCACGAGTGCGGCGGCTCGTGCGGCTGCGAGCACGGCCGAGGAGCGGGGGTCGTCCTGTCTGATGAGGCGGATCGAGACCTCGCGATCGAGGACGTCGTCATGCCCGCGCCACAGGATGACGGAGCTGTCAGCGGCAGGTGACTCGATCGCCTCGACGAGGGAGTACCGCTGGATCCTTCGCGGGATGGTCACCTCGTCAGCACCTTTCGTCGCACCACTGTGAGAGCCTCGGAAATCTCACGAATCCGCATCGCCCACGCTGCCACAAGGTAAGCACACCCGCCGACCAGACCAAGGACCACCAGTGAGAGCAGGACCGACACTTTGTCCTGTCCGGCGAAGGCGCCAAGGCTACCGACGAGCACCGCGCGAGTGGCAACCATTGCCCCGACCGCCAGCCCTCCGGCCACCAGCATGCGCGCGACAGCCCACACCGTGCGGCGCGAATCGAGGCTGCCGATGCGCCGGGCGAGCACGATCCAGGCGATGATCAGGCCGATCCAGTAGCTCAGGCCATACGTGAATGCCAGGCTCGCGACCTGCGGACCACCACTGCCCACGATCCCGAAGAGCGGCACCGCGAGGGCGAGCCAGACAACACTGAACACGAGGGTGATGAAGAACGGGGTACGGGTGTCCTCCAGGGCGTAGAACCCCCGAAGGAGCACGTAGAACAACGTGAACGGCAGCAGGCTGAACATGAACACCGAGACGATCTGGCCCATGATCGCCGCCTGCTCGGGCACGGCTGCGCCGTAGCCGAAGAGCAGGACAGCGAGGCCCGCCCCCGTCACCATGAGCACGGACGCGATCGGGACGATGAGGGCGGAGACGAAACGCATCGTCGAGCCCAGCTCTCTGCCCATGCGGGTGAAGTCGCCGGAATGCGCCACGCGGCTGAGCGCCGGGAGCATTGCGGTGACGACCGACACGGTGATCACGCTGTGCGGGAGCATGAAGACGAGGTGGGCCTTCTGGTACGTGGTGAGGCCGGCAGCCGTAACCCCCGCTGCTGCCGCATCGATATTCGCCTGGGTTGCCAGCCGGGTGACCACGACAGCCGTTGCCTGATTGACGAGCACGAGGGCGATCGTCCAGAAGGCGAGGATGCCCGCGCGACCCATACCTGCATCACGCCAGTCGAAGCGTGGTCGCCACACATGGCCACTTCGGCGAAGCACCGGGATGAGGATCAAGGACTGCATGACCACGCCCAGGGTGGTGCCGACGCCGAGGATCGTCGCCTCCCTGGAGCTCAGGGCGCCGTCAGCCGCCGCCGAGGTCCCTGCCACCGCGATGAAGAGCAGGAAGGTCGCGATCGCCACCACATTGTTGGCAATGGGAGCGAACATCGGGGCGCCGAACTTGCCACGCGAATTGAGCACCTGACTCAACATCGTGTACAGCCCGTAGAAGAAGATCTGCGGCAGGCAAAGCCGGGCGAACGCAACGGCGAGCTCGTACTCGGCCGCCGGATAGTCGGCCGGCGTGTAGAGGTCGACGATGAGCGGTGCGGCGACCACTGCCGTGAGCGACAGCACCAGAAGGATGAGGCCGACGAGCGTGACGAGACGGTCGGCGTAGGCGCGGCCACCGTCCGGATCGTCCTTCATCCGTCGCACGAGCTGCGGGACGAAGACGGCGTTGAGGGCTCCGCCCACCACGAGGATGTAGATGATCGTGGGCAGGGTGTTGCCGAGGGAGAAGGCATCAGCCACCAGGTAGAAGCCCAGGGCGGCGGCCGCAGTGATGTCGCGCAGCACGCCGGTCACCCGTGACGCGATGGTGCCGAGCGCCATGACGCTGCTCGCCCGCACGAGGGACTGACTCATGGCGCCAGCGCCTCAGGCGGTGACCCGGGGCCCCCACGACGTGAACCCCGAATCCGGCGTCCGATGCCGACCACGACAAACGCCGCGATGGCGAGGAACGCCGCCCCCATGACCCACGCCGCCGCCCGTGAGTATGCGGTCGAGACGAGGGAGATCTCGCCGGGCACGCCGTACGGCGCCCCCGACGGCGTGAGGAGTTGCACCTCGACCGTGAGTGGTTCGCCGCCGACGACGCGAGCCGACAGGTCGACGCTCACCTTGCGCCCGGGGTCAACCGTGATCCCAGTGAGGGGTGTCGATTCGAGTCTGGCCGCCGGCTCTCCGACGAGTCCCACGCCGATCGTCACCGATTGCTCGCCGTCATTGGCAATCGTGACGGGCACGCGCCCTGAATCGCCGGAGAAGATCACTCGGCCCGACGACAGCACGTGCACTGCCGCGATCCGGCCCGTGATGCCGATGTTGATGTCTGAAATCAGCGCGAGGCCGGTAGCCGGCTGCGAGCGCCATCCAGTCGACTGCGCGCGCAGGATCGATGAGAGGTAGGCGGGGGCAACCGTCGCGGGGTCGTCGAGGATCGATGCAAGTCGGTCGACGCGCGTTTGGGCTGCGACCACCTTGGCCATGTAGGTTCCCGCAAGCTCAGACGAAATCCCGTCGCTTCCGTAGGGGACGCGCGTGCGAGGAACCCGCTCTGCCCGGCGCAGCGCTTCGAGCGATGCGGGCCGAAGCCACGGCGCCTGCTCGGTCGCGCGCAGGAGCGCCGAGACGAGGCTGGGCGCTGGATGCCAGCGGATATCCGACGGGGCTGCAGCGAGGATTCGGTTTGGCTTGGCATCGGGCTCGACGGCGATGAGCGCTGTCTCGGCCAGGAACCGCTGCCTGGCGAGCACGATCTCGGCCTCCGTGAGCTGCCGGGCCCCGAGGGCAGCGGAGAGACCCTGATCGACGAGGACCGCATCAATGTTCCCGACCACCGTGCCGAAGTTGGCTATTCCGCTCGGGGTTCTACCGCCCGACGTCGCCTCATCATCCGGCGGCAGCGCAGTCGAGGAGAGGATGACGGTGTCCACTCCCGAGGACGCGATGAGGTTGGACGTCTGCTTGTCGAGGCGTCCGACCGGGGCCCATTCGACGACGGTCCCGACAGACCTGCCGAGGGCGGCCTGGGCGACGTCGGGCGCCGAGGTCACCGCTCGCACCACGTCGCGCTCAAGGCCGGATCGACGGGCTGCACTTGCGTCAATGTCTGCGTACGGCAGCAGGTGGACAGCATTCCCACGAAGTGCGGCCTTCAGCGATGCAAGCCAGTTCTTCGCGTCGGCTGAGTGGTCGCCGACGACCAGTTCGCCATCTCGGCGCACTTGGTAGCCGCGCGCGATCTGCGTCGCAGCCTGAAGGATCTCGGGGTCAACGAGCCAACTCACGATCGACGGCCGCTCCGAGGCCACGTCAACCAACTCGGCCAGGCGCCCGCCGGGGGTGAGCGCAGCCGGGGTCTGATCGTCGAGGAATACTCCGTCGGCATCGCGCGCCGGCCAGTCGGTCAGTGGCCACAGCCAGGTCAGTCCCACGGGCGTGACCCCCGATCCCTTGGGAAACCAGGGAACAAAGGTGCGCTGGACGCCGAGGAGTACCGGCGATCCGCTGATGCTGACGTCGACGCCTGACGCCTCAACTGACACGACATACGTGCCGGCCGCACCGAGCCTGGTGTCGCGGAGCGGCACGCTGAACCAGAAGCTCTCCTGCTCGCCCGGGGTGAGCTTTCCCGGCATGTCGTGGCTGACGGTATCGATCGCCCGGCTCCTCGGAACCGCGTCACCACCGTCGAGCGGGGCGATCGCGATTGCGCCCAACTGGCTCCGTTCGGTCAGTGGGTCGTCCGACAGCGTTGCCTGAAGGCTTACCTGCTCGATGGTGCGCGAGCCGATGTTCACGATGCGGCCGGCGATGCGCAGATCGCCGCTTCGCGTGGCGATGAGCGGCGCCAGGGAGTCAATGACCACGTTGATGCTGGCCCCCGGGGCCGGAGCAGCGGAGGCCACCGGCGCATTGGCCACCGGAACCAGCGCCACGAGTGTCGCAGTGAGCAGGGTGCACGTCAGCAGGGCGGGAAGGCGCGACGGTGCCTCGCTTGGCCTGGGTTCGCTGTGGCGCACTAGCTTGTCGGCGCCGCAATGATGTCGGACGCCTTGGCCACGAGGCGGCGCTCGTCCGGGTAGCGCAATCGCTTGGACACCTCGTCGAGGTCAACCCACGCAACCTGATCGACCTCTGCGTCCTCGTCGCTCAGCTCGCCGCCATCCGCTTCGAGCAGATAGTGATGAACGGTCTTGTGAATGCGCCGATCGTTGGCCATGAACCAGAAGTCGATCACTCCGAGTTCGGCGACCACGTGGCCATCGATCCCAGTCTCCTCGCGCACCTCGCGCACGGCGGCCTGCTCGGCCGTCTCGCCTGCTTCGAGGTGCCCCTTGGGCAAGGACCACACGAGGCGCCCCCGGCGATCTCGGCGCCCGATGAGGGCGGCTCGAACGACCTCGCCGGTCTGATCTATGACGAGACCGCCCGCAGACGTCTCCTCGACGCTGCGCCTATTGGTCCCCATGACCGCAGGATAAACCTCGGGTCGGTGTGATTACGCTCAGTGGGTGCCTGTCATCCATGAACACGACGTCCTCGACCAACTTGCGCCCGTGGCAGGCCTGCTTACCTCGCTCGGGAATCGCTTCCATGACGCCGGCTTCGCGATTGCCCTGGTCGGCGGCCCGGTCCGCGATGCGATGCTCGGCCGCCTCCACCGTGATTCGGACCTGGATTTCACCACCGATGCGCGTCCCGAGCAGATCCTGGCGCTCCTCGAAGGCTGGGCCGAGGCCATCTGGGACGTCGGCATTCGCGTCGGCACCGTCGGTGCCCGCGTCCATGGCCGCGAATGCGAGATCACGACCTATCGCAGCGAGCACTACGACCCGGACTCGCGCAAGCCCGCGG
>WLND01000064.1 GCA_009726075.1 Actinomycetota bacterium | reverse complement strand
TGAAGTGACCAGGCGGAGTGACGAAACCCCCGGTCATTTCGTCCACATAGTGGACGAAATGACCGGGGGAGGGTGGGTTGGGAAGGGTTAGGAGGCGAGGGTTCCGGCTCGTGCTGCTGCCTGCTTGCGCCGGTAGATCGCATCGCGATCCTCCTCGGACATGGCGCCCCACACTCCGTAGGGCTCCCTGGCCGCGAGGGCATGGGTCGCGCATTCCAGCAGCACGGGGCAGCGACGGCAGACGGCCTTCGCCGCCTCTGCGCGTGCCTCGCGGGCATTGCCTCGTTCGCCCTCCGGGTGGAAGAACGCGTTCGGGTCCTCGCCTCGGCAGGCCCCTTGGAGCTGCCAGTCCCAGAAATCTGCGTTAGGACCGGGGAGCCGGGATACGTCGGCCATGGAGACCTCCTGAGCGATTCGCCCGTTCTCGCTGAACGGTGCTGGTCCACCATACAAAGCGTTGCATAGGTTGGTCAAGATGACCCAGATGGGAGGAATCTCACGTGAGGTCGCCTGATCGGCCCTGACGAAGATGCGGTTCTCGCTATCGGCCCGCACAATATGCAAGTGAGTCGAGCAGCCGTCGCCCCTGGACTCACGGTTGCGGCGGTTGCCCGCCGCCTTGGTGTGGCTCCCGCAACCCTCCGAACATGGGACCGCCGGTATGGCCTGGGCCCGTCGGGCCACGAGCCTGGTGCCCATCGGCGCTACTCGGCGCAGGACCTCGTCCGCCTCGAGCACATGCGCCGCCTTGTCATCGCAGGCGTTCCGCCCGTCGACGCCGCCCGAGATGCCTTGACCGCGGTCCTCGAGGTCGAGCGCTTGGCGTCTGTCACGGCATTGATGACCCGGCCCACAACTCGCCCGGTTGCACCCGACGCGGCATCGGCAGCGCTCGACGAGTCCAGCGGGCGACCAGGGGGTGGCCAAGTGATCGCCCTGCCGGGAGCATCCGCCGCCTCGCGCGGGCTCGCGCGGGCAGCGCTCGCCCTCGACGGCCCGACGTGCTCGGCAATCATCGACGAGTCCAATGAGGCGCGGGGAGTCATCGCCACCTGGAACGACCTGCTGGTGCCCGTGCTCGCGGGCGTCGGCGAGCGCTGGCGGTCGAGCGGGCGGGGCATCGAAATCGAGCACACGCTGACCGGTGCGGTGGTCTCGTCGCTGTCGGAGGTCATTCGACGCCTCAAGCACCCACTGAACGCCCGGGCGGTGATCCTCGCGGCAGCTGACAGGGAGCAGCACTCGTTGCCCTTGTGGGCGGTGGCCGCGGGCCTTGCCGAGCGGCGGATTGCCGTCCGACTCCTCAACGAGCCGATGCCGGCGGCCTCGCTGGTGCAGGCAGTGCAGAGAATCGGTCCGGCCGCAGTGCTCGTGTGGTCGCAGACCCGCTCGACCGGCGAGGTGAGCGCGGTCGCATCGCTGCCACAGTTCCGGCCGACCCCGACCGTGCTCGTCGGAGGCCCCGGCTGGGGTGAAGGGCTCCCGCCCGGCGTCGAGCCGGTGTTCTCTCTCACCGATGCGGTCGAGCGAATTGCCCGTGCCGTAGGCGAGTAGCCTTGGGGTATTCAAGCCCCCCAAGAACATCGGAGCGCACTTTGGCCATCGGCAGGCAGGACGATCCGACGGTTGACCGCGGGGGAGCGGTCAATGACGCTTCGATCCCCTCGAAATTCGCCTACCTGGGCCTGACGTACGACGATGTGCTGCTGCTCCCTGCCGAATCCGACGTGGTGCCGAGCGAAGTCGACACGACGTCCAAGGTCACTCGCAACATCAGCGTCAAGCTGCCGCTCGTGTCCAGTGCCATGGACACCGTCACCGAGGCGCGCATGGCGATCGCGATGGCCCGTCAGGGGGGAGTCGGGGTACTCCACCGCAACCTGCCGATCGACGATCAGGCGGCTCAGGTCGACCTCGTCAAGCGCTCCGAGGCTGGCATGATCACCAATCCCGTGACCTGCCTGCCAACCGACTCCCTCGCCGACGTCGATCGCCTGTGCGGCCGGTATCGAATCTCCGGAGTACCGGTCGTCGACGCGACCGGCGTGCTCCTGGGCATCGTGACCAACCGCGACATGCGCTTCGAGGACGACATGGGAAAGCCGGCGTCGGCCGTGATGACACCGATGCCGTTGGTCACCGCTCGGGTCGGCATTGACCCGAATGAGGCCCTCGCGCTCCTGGCCACTCGCAAGGTCGAGAAGCTTCCCTTGATCGATGCGGACGGACGACTCCGCGGCTTGTTCACGGTGAAGGATTTCGTGAAGGCCGATAGGTACCCGCACGCCACGAAGGATGCCAGCGGACGCCTCGTCGTCGGCGCTGCGGTCGGCGTTGGCGAGGACGCCCGCAAGCGCGCCCATGCCCTCGCCGACTCGGGTGTCGACTTCCTCATCGTCGACACGGCGCACGGCCACTCGCGCGCGGTGCTCGACATGGTGAGGCTGCTCAAGCGCGAGACTTCGATCGACATCGTCGGAGGCAACGTCGCGACGAGGGCCGGGGCGCAGGCCCTCGTCGACGCCGGGGCCGACGGCATCAAGGTGGGCGTAGGCCCCGGGTCGATCTGCACGACGCGGGTTGTCGCTGGCGTCGGCGTCCCGCAGATCTCGGCGATCTACGAGGCATCCCTGGCTGCCGGCCCCGCCGGCGTGCCCCTGATCGGCGACGGCGGCCTGCAATATTCCGGCGACATCGCAAAGGCCCTCGTCGCCGGCGCTGACACCGTGATGCTCGGGTCGCTCCTCGCCGGCACCGAGGAGGCGCCCGGTGACGTCGTGTTCGTCGGCGGCAAGCAGTTCAAGTCGTATCGAGGCATGGGGTCGCTCGGGGCGATGCAGTCTCGGGGCGAGGCCCGCTCCTACAGCAAGGATCGCTACTTTCAGGACGATGTCCTCTCCGACGACAAGCTGGTGCCTGAGGGAATCGAGGGTGTGGTGGCCTACCGCGGCCCGCTGAGCAACGTCGCGCATCAACTCATCGGGGGCCTACGCGCATCGATGGGCTACTCGGGTGCGGCGACCATCGCCGAGCTGCATGCAAAGGGCTCCTTCGTCCGCATCACCGCTGCCGGCCTGCGCGAGAGCCACCCGCACGACGTCCAGATGGTCATCGAGGCACCCAACTACTCAAGTCGATAGGAACGAGTTGAACGAGATCCAGATCGGCGGGGGTAAGCGTGCCCGCCGCGCGTATTCATTCGACGAGGTCGCGATCGCCCCGAGTCGGCGAACCCGTGATCCCCAGGAGGTATCGACCTCCTGGCACATTGACGCCTACAACTTCGACCTTCCGTTCATCGCTGCGCCGATGGACTCCGTCGTGTCGCCGACGAGCATCTCGACCCTGGCGAGCCTCGGCATGCCGGCGGCACTCAATCTCGAAGGCCTGTGGGGACGCTACGCCGACCCCACGGCGCAGCTCGCCGAGATCGCCGGGCTATCCGGCCCCGGCGTGACCGAGCGCATGCAGCATCTGTATGCAGCGCAGGCTGTCGACCCGGATCTCGTGGCCGAGCGCATCGTGGCCCTGAAGGCGTCGGGCATCACTGTTGTCGCAGCGGTCAGCCCGCAGGGCACCGCCGACCTCGCCCCGCTGGCGGCCGCCGCGGGAGCCGACATCATCGTCATCCGGGGCACGACTGTCTCGGCCGAACACGTCACGGGCGATGGGGTGCCGCTGAACCTCAAGCAGTTCATCCACCAGCTCGAAGTGCCGGTTATCGTCGGCGGGTGCGCGACCTACCAGGCGGCACTCCACCTCATGCGCACCGGTGCCGCAGGCGTGCTGGTCGGGTTCGGCGGCGGTTCGGCGCACACGACGGGCGACGTCCTGGGGGTGCGAGTACCGATGGCAAGCGCGGTCTCCGATGTCGCTGCGGCTCGGCGCGACTACCTCGACGAGTCCGGCGGCCGCTACGTCCACGTGATCGCCGACGGGGCGATGGGCCGGAGCGGCGATATCGTCAAGGCCTTCGCGTGCGGTGCCGATGCGGCCATGCTGGGCTCGGTGCTGGCCCGCGCGACCGATGCTCCCGGAGGTGGCGCTCACTGGGGAGCCGAGGCCTGGCATCCGCACCTTCCCCGCGGCCAGCGCAACCTCCTGCCGCAGGCCGGGGCGTTCGCCGAGGTGCTGCACGGCCCCTCGCGAAATGCCGAGGGCACGCTGAATATCGTCGGAGCCCTGCGAAAGGCGATGGCCATCACGGGATACAGCGATGTCAAGGAGTTCCAGCGGGTCGAGATGGTCGTCACCGCGTAATGGGATCGGACGCCCATGCCTGATCAGGCCCTGATCGACCCTGCGCTGATCGACCCTGCACTCATCGATCGCCTCCTGCAGCGGGCCGCGCTCGGGCCCGACCCGGTCAACCGCGTGGTTGTCGCCCCGTTCACCGGCGAACGGCTGTACGACCTGCCGATGTCCGGGCCCGTTGAGGTCGAGGGCGCAGTGAGCGTGGCTCGCGCCGCTCAGCCCGCCTGGGCGGCCCTGTCGGTACGGCAGCGCGCGAAGGTCATGCTGGCCTTCCATGACCTCATCCAGCAGCGGCGCGAGCAGGGCCTGGACCTCGTCCAGCTCGAGACCGGCAAGGCTCGCCGCGATGCCATGGAAGAACTCCTGGACGTCATGGTCAATGCCCGTCACTACGCCCGAGATGCTGCTCGCCTGCTGCGGCCCAAGCGGCATCGAGGGGCATTTCCCGGGCTGATCGGAGTGCAGGAGCTGCACCAGCCCAGGGGAGTCGTCGGGGTGCTCTCGCCCTGGAACTATCCGCTCACCCTGGCCGTCAGCGATGCCGTGCCGGCGCTGCTCGCCGGGAATGCCGTCATCCTCAAGCCCGACGTCCAGACGACGCTCACTGCGCTGTGGGCGATCGACCTCCTCATCGAGGCGGGCCTGCCAGCAGCGGTCATCCAGGTCGTGACCGGTGAGGGGGCAGTGGTCGGACCCCTGGTCATCGAAGAGGTCGACTACGTGATGTTCACCGGGTCGACCAGGGTGGGCCGCGAGGTTGCCCAGCGATGTGGCGAGCGGCTCATCGGCTGCTCCCTCGAGCTCGGCGGCAAGAACGCCATGATCGTCCGAGCCGACGCCGATATCGACAAGGCCGCCGAGATCGCCGCGCGATCGTCATTCTCGAACTCCGGTCAGCTCTGCATCTCGATGGAGCGCATCTACGTCCACGACACGATCTACGAGGCATTCGCCGCGGCCTTCGCCGCGCGCGCCGACGCGCTGGTGATGAAGCCGGGTGTTGGCTGGGGTGCCGACATGGGGTCGCTCATCTCCGAGGGTCAGGCCACCCGGGTGATCGCCCACATCGACGATGCCGTCTCCGGCGGCGCACAGGTCAGGGCCGGTGGCCATCGTCGTCCCGAGATCGGGCCGTACTACGTCGAGCCGACCATCCTGGAGGCTGTCACCGACGACATGGTGCTGTGCGACGAGGAGACCTTCGGGCCGGTCGTTGCGCTGTACCCCGTCGCGTCCGACGAGGAGGCGATCGACCGCGCCAACGACACCGCCTACGGCCTCAATGCCTCGGTCATCACGCGCGACCACGCCGTCGGACGTCGAATGGCCGCACGGCTGCGAGCCGGCACCGTGAACGTCAACGAGGGCTACGCGGCTGCCTGGGGCAGTACCCGTGCGCCGATGGGCGGCATGGGCGAATCGGGCCTCGGCCGCAGGCACGGGGCCGAGGGGCTGCTCAAGTACACCGAGTCGCAGACCATCGCCCACCAGAGACTTCTTGGATTCGGTGCGCCATTCGGGTGGTCGGATGAGCGCTGGGGCGAGACACTTGTTCTGGTCCTCGGTGGGCTGAAGAAACTTGGGCTGAAGTAGTCCGAACTCGGTTGGAGGCAGCGTGTCGGATTCAGGTGACCCGTCGTTCGATGTCGATGTCGCCATCATCGGTTCAGGGTTCGGCGGTTCGGTCTCGGCCCTGCGCCTGACCGAGCGGGGCTATCGCGTGACCGTGTTCGAGGCGGGCCGCCGATTTCGCGACGTCGACCTCCCGAAGACCTCGTGGCGCCTGCGGTCGTTCCTGTGGGCGCCACGGCTCGGGCTCACCGGCATCCAGCGCATTCACCTGCTCAAGGACGTCGTCGTGCTCGCCGGTGCCGGAGTCGGCGGTGGATCGCTGAACTACGCGAACACCCTGTACGTGCCGCCGAAGCGATTTTTCGATGATCCCCAGTGGCGCGATATCGCCGACTGGGCGACCGAACTGGCACCGCACTACGACCAGGCATCGCGCATGCTCGGGGTCGTCGAGAATCCGCTGATGACGCGCAGCGACGTGATCATGAAGGCGATCGCCGACGACATGGGCGTCGGCCACACCTTCCGCCTCACCCCCGTTGCCGTGTACTTCGGCGATGGCCCGGGGGTCGAGCGCGCTGATCCGTTCTTCGGCGGGGCCGGCCCCGCCCGAACCGGCTGCACCCACTGCGGTGCCTGCATGACCGGCTGCCGTGTCGGCGCGAAGAACACCCTTCCCAAGAACTACCTCGCCCTCGCCGAGGGCGCTGGCGCAACAGTGCAACCGCTCACGACCGTCGTCTGCATCGAGGAGCGGCCGGGAGGCGGCTACCTGATCACCACCGAGCGCACCGGGTCGTGGGTGCGAAAGCGCCGGCGGGTGATCAGCGCCGAGCAGGTCGTGATGGCCGCCGGCACGTACAACACCCAACGCCTGCTCCACCGGATGAAGGACGACGGCCACCTTCCGCGCCTGTCGTCGTCCCTTGGCAGGCTATCGAGGACCAACAGCGAGTCGATCCTCGGCGCCGTGTCGCGGTCACGCGACGTCGACTACACCGAGGGCGTCGCGATCACGTCGAGCTTCTACCCGGACGAGTTCACCCACGTGGAGCCGGTGCGATACGGCAAGGGGTCCAACTCGATGGGCCTGCTCCAGTCGGTCCTCACCGTGCCTCAGGCCGGCCGTGCGCGCTGGCGCGTCTGGACCCGTGAATTGGTTCGGCAGCGGCGCAACGCGGTCGGCCTGCTCAACGTCCACCGATGGAGCGAGCGGGCCGTGATCTCGCTGGTGATGCAGGCGGTCGACAACTCGCTGACCCTCACGGGGTCGCGATCATCCCTTGGCCGCTGGAAGATGACGACGAAAAAGGACGAATCCAAGCCGGCACCGACCTATATTCCGGCTGCCGCCGATGTCGTGCAGCGCATCGCCGAGAAGATCGATGGCATTCCCGGCAGCAACGTGTTCGAGAGCTTTGACGCCGCGATGACAGCCCACTTCGTTGGCGGTTGCGTCATCGGCGTCGACGAGCAGCACGGCGTCATTGATGGCTACCACCGGGCATTCGGCCATCCGGGGCTCCATGTCGTCGACGGTTCAGCGATCACGGCGAATCTGGGCGTGAACCCGTCGCTGACCATCACGGCTCAGGCCGAACGCGCGATGTCGATGTGGCCCAACCGGGGCGAGACCGATAGCCGCCCGGTCCTCGGTGAGCCGTACCGGCCCGTCGCAGTGACGCCGCCCCTCCGCCCGGTGGTTCCTGAGCCGGCGTACGGGGCCTTGCGGCTCATGGTGAAGGACTCCTGACCCGTCGCCCGGGCCGCGTATCCCGCTGGTATGGGCAGATGGGTCGCAGGGCGCGCTGACCGACGGCACATCGACCGCGGAACGTGAAGGTTTCGCCATTCTCCGCAGCGACGTTGATCGCTAGGTTTCAAGGAGTCGGATTCGCGGTGCGGGAACAGCCCGCTGGCTGCCTGGATCCGGCCCTGGACTGAGGAAGTGACCCGACTCGTGGGGGGTTCGGG